>JAGVNX010000015.1 GCA_020053055.1 Candidatus Iainarchaeum sp. | reverse complement strand
TAATTCGCCTGGGCTTTCCTGTTGTGCAAGCGGGAAGTCTTCGTTCACTGCGATTTCTTGGCTGATTTTGTATGAAAAGCCGTATCCTGTTCTTTCAAACCCGTTTGCTGTTTTTCCAAGTTCTCCGTCAAATGCTATCCAGTAGAGTGCATTGTTTTTTCCGAATGTCGGGATTCTTGCTTGTGCATCTGCGCTTTCTTGCAGTATTGTTGCTTTTAGGGCATCTGCGCTAATGCTGCCTAGTACAAGTTTTTCTTTTATAATTGCGTTTTCATTGTTTTCAAACTGAATTTCTGTATTCACTGCGAAAGATTTTGAACCCTGTCCGATTTGTGTTCCATTCGGCGCAAATAATTTAAATGCCACATAGTCATATGCTGGGCCCATCAGAGATTTTTGTATGCGTGCTACTGTGAGCTTTAACTCTTTTTCAGCATATTCTCCGGCATTACCAGTTACTGTTATTGATTCGTCTGCTTTTAGTTCTGTTATTTTTGTTTCAACTGGCTCTATTTTTACCTTTATGGGGTTTCCCGCTTGTATTGGTTCAGGGATTTCTATGCGTACATTGTATGCGCCGGGCTCTGTGATTTTTTTTGTTTCAAAAACAAATTTTTGCAGGTTGACAAAAATAGCTCCCAATCCATTGTCTTTAATATAAAATTCTGGCGCATCAAATAATTTTTTTTGCCTGTAATATTCATCGAAATCGTTTGTAAAGTCTTGTGAGTATCCGTCGGGCAATAGCATTGCAGTGAAATTCAATTCAGTTGGGCTTGGATTGTCTTTTTTTTCAATCTGCGCGTTGTTTATTTTTTGCAGTATTGCTATTGAAAATTGTGTGGCGTCACAAAAAATATAGCTTGAATTTTCTGGTTCGCAGGCATTTTCCGGGGTATCTTGCCAGTTCCAGGAAAATTTTATTTTTGGAACTGCTGTTCTTCCTGTTTGGCATGTATTTTCTGTTACTGGCCCTGCAATGCCTCCGGCTACGCATATTGGGGTTCCTTCTGTATTTTGGCAGGCAGTGTCATCTTTGCATTCTTCGACTAATTCGCCTGGCTGGGCGCAGCTGTCAAACCAGTGAATGTTTCCTTCAAAGCAGTCTTGGTAAGAATTTTGTTTGCACCCGCTGCAATCTGCTGCTAAAGGCGCGCCTTCTGGCATTGTGCATGCTGTGCCTTCAGTGCCGCATTCTTTTGCTGTGCTTATTTGCAGGTTCTTAAATTGCCTTTGCGCCATGCTTCCTTCGCAGGAAAAGTTTATTACTGCGTCAACTTCGGCGTAGTGGAGAATTTTTTCTTGCTCGCTTGGGGAAAAATCGCTTGCCGCAAAATTTGCTGCTAGCCATTTTGCGCAAACTTTTCCGGAGCTTCCATTTGTCAAGTCTGCAAGCTTGTTGCACACTTTGTTGCTGTCTGTTGCGGGTGGCAGCCATAAGCACCCCATGCTTGCAATCAAAATAAAAGTGATAATAAATCCTAGTAGGGCAGTTTTTTTTATTTTCATTTTTCATTACCTCTGTGGCAATTATAAGCCAAAGGATTAAAGTAAGTTCTATTATATAAATTTTTGGTTATTTGGCGCTGTTGTTTTGTGATTCTTTATGGTTGATTCTGAGTCTTTGTTTTGGGCTGACCAATTGGCAAAAAAAATTGTTGGAAGGGAAAATTTTTTTTTTGCAGAAAAAGAAATTCCAAAATTGAAAAAGTGGGTTGTTAAGTCGAGTTCTTCTCTTTCGGGTGTGCTGCATATTGGTCGGCTTTCTGATTTGGCGAGAGGCGAAGCTGTTTATCGTGCTTTGAAAGAGCAGAATTTTCCAGTTGAATTTGTTTATGTTACAGAAGACATGGACCCTCTTCGCAAGATTCCGAAAGGGGTTCCTGAAAGTTTTGAGAAATATATTGGTTTTCCTGTTTCTGACATTCCTGATCCTTGGGGTTGCCATAAGAGTTATGACAAGCATCACTTGGAGCATTTTTTGGGCACTATTTCGCCTTTTCTTTCCGAGCACCCAAAGATTTTTTCCATGCGTGAAGAGTATCAAAAAGGTTCTTTTAATGAAATGGTTTTTGGGTTGATGGGCAGGGTAAATGCGTTAATTGAAATTTTGAATAGATTCAGGATTGAGCCGCTTGCTTCAAATTGGATTCCTTGGAAGCCTATTTGCCAGAATTGTGGGAATTTGCAGACGACAAGGGCAATTGGCTTTGACGGGAAGAGTGTGGAGTATGTTTGTGAGGATTATAAGTTTGAAACTAAAACTGCAAAGGGCTGTGGCTTTCATGGTTTTTCTGATTTGAAAAAAGCCAATGGAAAAATGCCTTGGAAATCCGAATGGGCAATGCAGTGGAAGTTTTGGAATGTTTGTTCAGAGGGAGCGGGAAAAGAATATGAAAGCAGGAATTCTGCGTTTTGGATTAATGCGGAAATCTGCGAAAAGTTGCTGGATTTTCCAATGCCCGAACCGATTTTTTATGAGCATTTGATGGTTGATGGGGTGAAAATGAGTGCTTCTCTTGGAAATGTTGTTTATCCGAGCGATTGGCTGAAGGTTTCAAGGCCGGAAACTCTTCGTTTGTTGTATTTGAAGAAATTGATGAAAACAAGGAGTTTTTCTTGGAATGACATTCCTCTTCTTGAACTTGAATTGGACAGGCTGGTTGAAAATGTCAAAGCAAAGAAAGGTGATGCAAAAGAATTTGTGCAGAGCCAGAGATTGCTGCATTTTGTTGAAATGCCAAATTGCCTGCTTGTTGGGTCTAAGTTTGATTTTGCAACGGCAATAATGCTTGCCCAGTTGTTTGCAAAAAACCAGGAGGCTTTTTTAAAGCTTGGGGAAATGGGCTTTGTCTCAAGCAAATCAAAAGAAATAAGGGAATTTGTTTTTGAAAGGCTGAATTTTGCAAGGGAATTTGCTGCTCTTCATCTTTCGGCTGAACAAAAAATCCGCTTGGTTGATATGTCAGAAGTTGATTTTCAAAAAATTGATTCAAAGGCAAAACAATTGTTTTTTTCTCTGGCCGCAAGAATTGAAACCGCAAAAAGCGCCGAAGATATTCAGGCAATTATTTATGACGAGGCCAAGTCAAATGGCTTGGAACCCGCAAAATTGTTTAACGCAATTTACCTTGCCTTGTTGAACAGGGATAATGGCCCGAAGATTGGTTCGCTTGTTTTTGCTTTTGGAAAGGAAAAGGTCTGTGAACGCCTGAGACAAATTAAATAACCAATTTAAAGCGTTTGCTTTTCATTTAATTTACTGCGGGGGATATAGCTCAGCCTGGTAGAGCAATCGGCTGAAGACCGGTGTGCCGCGGGTTCAAATCCCGCTATCCCCAAAGCCTTTTCTCTAAAGAGAAAAGCCTTGGGAAAAGAGCAATTTTTTCTTCGAAAAAATTGTGGTTCGCGTTGCTCACATTGAACAAATTTTAAAAATTATTTTTGTTGGATTTTTATGGCAGAAGAAAATGTTAAAATTGGGATTTGCATTCCTTTGTATAATCAGGTGCCAAGCGTTTTTTTTATTCATTTTGTTTCTTTTTTATTTGAAACTGCAAAAAAATATCCTGTTGAGGTTTTTCAGGTTGATGCTACTGTTGTTGATGTTGCCAGGAATGTGCTTGTTGAAAATTTTTTGAAAAGTGATTGTACGCATTTGCTTTTTTTGGATTCCGATATGGTAATGCCGCCAAATACTGTTGAAAGGCTTTTCGGCCATAACAAGGATGTTGTTTCTGGCTTGTATTTTTTGAGAAAAATGCTTTTTCCCTGTTTTCGGTTTTTGAAAGATGGAAAATACCTGAGCAATTATGATTTTCCAAAAAATTCTCTTGTCAAGGTTGATGCCTGCGGTTTGGGCTGTATTTTAATAAAGCGCGTTGTCCTTGAAAAAATTGATTCGCAGAACAAGGGCAAACCTTTGTTTTTTACAAAGTATGAGCAAAACTCTAGGACAATTGTTTTTGGCGAGGATACTGTTTTTTGCGAGTTGGTTAAAAAAGCTGGTTTTGAAATTTTTGTTGATACTGGCATGATTTTGGGGCATTATGGCGGGATTATTCCAGATTCTGCTTTTAGAGGTTATGTCTATTAACTTTTGGTTTTAAATTCTTTTTCTTTTTTATTGGTATATCTTTTGTTGTTGGAGGGGGGTTGCTTGCAGGCTTTTGAAAAAATAATCTCAAAATTTTTACTTGTTTTTTTTGTTCTCTGTTTGGCGTTCCCTGTTTTTTCCGCGTCGGTTCCGGTTGTTTCTTCTTCAACCCATCCGAATTCTTCAGAATGGCATTTTTCTTCGCAGGCATTTGTTTCATGGGTTAAGGAGCCGGCTGTTCTTTATTATGCATATGCTTATGATTCAAAGCCAGACACTGTTCCGGATGGTTCGCTTACAACCACTGAAAACAAGCTTGCTTTGCCTGCAAAACAGGATGGGATTTATTATTTTCACATAAGGGCTGTTGATTCCTCTGGTTCAAGCGAGGCAACTCATTTTAAAATTCAGATTGATACTGCTGGCCCGACAAGGCCAATTGTCACCGCAATCACTCTTGACAACGGCATCAGGCTTGAATGGACGCCTTCTCAGGATTTTCTTTCCGGAGTAAAAGGTTATCAGGTTTATAGGAACAGGCTGACAAATTTTAATATTACTGATTTGGGCGTTAAAAACATTGGGTTTTTTGCTGAAACAAGCTTTTTGGATGTAAATGATTTGGATGAAGGCAGAACTTTTTTTTATAAAGTTGTTCCGATAGATAATGCGGGGAATGTTGGTTTTATCAGCGCCCAAGCCCAGTCCGCTGTTAAGACTTTTTGCACTCTAGGCATTTCTCTTGCCCCAACTTTGTCTCCTTCCAAAGACATGCTTTTAATCAAAATCAGCGCCCAAGGCCAAATTTATTTTTCTTCTCTGAAAGCCACGATTAATGATGCAAATGCCTTTTATTTGTTCAGGGAAAAATCGGATTATAATTATTGGGATGGGAATATTGTCCTTTCCGAAAAAGACCAGGGCAATATTTATCTTGAATTGATTGCAAGGGAATTTTATGGCGATAACTGTGACGTGAACAAAACATTTCTTTTTGATTCTGTCCCTCCAGCCATTAACTTTGTTTTCCCAAAAAATCACAGGGAAGAAATTAGCGGTGTTGCAGCCATAAAAATCAAGGCCGGAGACATGGGCGATTTTAAATCTGAAATTGACACAGTGGCAGTTTCCTACAAAGGGGATTCCAATTGGGTTCTAATCGGCAATGCGCTTGATTCAAATGGCTATTATTCAATTGACTGGAACACCCAGGTTTTTCCCAACGGCTATTATTCTTTGAAAGCCATTGCAACAGATAAAGCGCAGAACAAAAACGAGAAAACAAAAGAAGTTTTTATTTTCAATACGCTGGGTTTGACTTCTGATGCAAACCTTTTGATTAACTCTGTTGCTGGCCAGTTAAATTCTCTTGAATCAAAGTCTGCCTTGTTAGCCAAGTATGGCATTAGTTCTGATTTGTTTTCGGCTGCAATTAATAATGGCACACAGGAATTGGAATCTGCAAGGCAGGCCCTTAACACAAAGCAGTTTGACGAGGTAAAAGCGCATGCGCAGAAAGCCGCAGATTTTTTTTCTGCTGCAACCCAGTCTGTTGACTTGAATGTTGTTGTTTCCAGCCCTTTTATTTTCAATAAGCAGCAGGCACAAATTTTGCTTGAGGCCGCAAAGCTCCCCCCAGAAGCAATAACCAATGCATTGTTCTTGATAAAACAGGCTGATGTTTCAAGAAATCTTGACGTTGTAAAAGTCAAGGATGGCAACAGTGTTTTTTTCAAAGTTGCGGTTTCAATCGCCTTTAATTTTTCAAAAAACTTTTTGCGTGACAATAACCTGAGTTTTGTTAGCTTGATAGAAATAATCCCAAAGGAATTCACTGAAGATGCTTCTAATATTGTGAGTGAACAGGGTTTTGTGGTTTTGCAAAAAGACCCAAAAATTTCTTTTTTGCTTGACTCAAATTTTTTTGCGCCAAAGGCAACTCTGGTTTATTCTTTGAAAACTTCTTTTTTGGAAGAGGAAAGTGCAATGAAATTTGTTTCTGATGGCACTGTTAACAAGTTTATTGCGCCGCCAATTTTGCTGTCCGGCAATTATGGCATCGGAAGCACTGCACTGGGCGCATTTCCTTGGGCTGTTGTTATCATTGTTATTGTTGTAGTTGCTGTTGCGCTTCTTGTTTTTGCATTGTTAAAAGCCAAAGGAAAAAAAGGGTTCAAAATCAAAAAGCAGTTCAAAAAGAAATGGTACAAATAGTTTTCTAATCAGGTTTCTGCGTATTCTTCTTCTATTCTTGTTACTTTTATCCCTTTTTGGGTTATCTGCATTGGGTGCAAATCTTCCGAATGTTTTGTTGAGCGCATTTTTCTTATGTGAAGGGTTCTGTTGCTTTGTGTCCCTATGCCCATGTAATGCAAGACTATTACGCCGTCAACAACATATTCTTCAACGCCGTATTTTCCAAACCTGTTTGTTCCTTCTTGTATTTCTGAAGTCATTAGGGAGGTTGCTCCGCTTCTCATCAGCACGTAGCTAAGCTTTAAGATTGCTTTTCTCACTTCATTGGAGTTTTCAAAATTGAATCCCAGGGCGGGAATAGAATCTATTACGACTCTTTTGGCCCCGATTCTTTTTATTACCCGCATCATTTCCAAGAGCAGTTTGTCAACATCATAGCCAGTTACTGGCAGGGCATATTCTTCCTGTGATGGCATTCCTATTTTTGCAATTGAACCGTCAATTATTTGGATTTTGTTTGTTTCTTCCAATTTTTTCAAGTCCCACCCGAATCTCATTACGTCTTCCCTTATCAAGTCCGGCCGTTCGTCAAGCGTGACATAAACTCCTGGTTCCCCGTAATCTTTTGCGCCACTGTAAATATATTGCATGCAAAAAATTGTTTTTCCTGTTCCGCATGCTCCACTGAGCAGTATGCTTCGCCCTTCAGGAAAGCCGCCTTCCATTAAATCATCCAAGCCATAAATCCCTGTTTTTATCCTCTTCATTGTTTCACCAAAAAATGGGTTGATTGATAAACATAAATTAAATTCGTCTTAAATTCTTTCCGCTTCGAATACTTGCGGCATTTTTTTTATTTTTTGAATTATTTTGTCAAATTGCTTTGCCTGCCGGATTCTTATTTCAAACAATGCAGTTATAATTTTGCTTTTGTCTGCTTTTGCGCTTGTTGAAACAAGCGTTGCTTCGGAAAAAGAAATTGCGTTCAAAATGCCTGGCAAAAGGCTTGAAGATTCCCGTGCTTTCACCCTGAGTTTTATTGTAAAGCTTTTTCCAGAGCCAATTTCCCAGTCCATTTGCACAAGTTTTTCTTTCGGAACTTTTTGGACGTTTTTACAGTCTGTTTTGTGGGCAATAATTTTTCTTTTTGTTGTCTTCAACCCTATTATTTCTTCGCCGGGAAGCGGGCTGCAGCATTTTGCAATTCTTACATTGCTGCTTGCAGTGGTAATGTTTTTTTTTGCTTTTGCAGACTTTTTTTGGGGCAGTTTTAACCCGAGTTTTTGCCTTATTTTGGCCTTTGCTTTTTCTGATTTTACAAAGTTGAGCCAGTCTCTTTTTGCCTGCAATCCTGTTCCCAAAATTATTTCTACTGTATCTGCATTTTCAATCTTGTAGTCTAACGGGACAATTTTTCCGTTTACTTTTGCTTTTTGGCATTTAAAGCCCAGGTCTGAATGGATTGCAAACGCGAAATCCACTGGAGTTGATTTTTCTGGGAGGACAATGACCTTGTTTTTTGGGGTTAAGGCAAAAACCTTGTCTTCTCCGAATTCTATTTTTACAAAGCCCAAGGTTTTTTTTGTTTTTTCCTTTGCCCGAAGCCATTCCATTATTGCCAGGCTCCACCCAAGTTTTTTGTCAAAATACCTGTTTGGCAAGTAATCTTTGTAAGCCCAGTGCGATGCAAAACCCGTTTCGTTGTCCCAATGCATTTCCCAGGTCCTGATTTGTATTTCAACGGTTTTTTTTTGCCAGACAACCACTGTGTGGAGGCTTTTGTAATTGTTTTCCTTTGGGTTAAGGATATAATCGTCAAATTCTTGTGGCACTATCAGATAATTCGAATGAATCACGCCGAGAATTTCGTAGCATTGCTTTATTGAATCGCAAATTATTCTTATGCCCCGCAAATCGCATAATTCTTCAAGCAGTTTTCCGGAATTCATTTTTTTAAAAATCGAAAAAAAATGTTTTGGCCTTCCAAAAATGCTTGCCTTTATTTTTTCTTTTTTCAAAAGGGGATCTATTTCTTTGATAATGCGTTCAATTTCTTTTTCGCGGTCTTCCCTTGACTGCCTGATGAGTGTTTTTATGCTCTTGAAGGCATTGGGATTCAGTATTTTGAAGCAGGAATCTTCCAATTGCCATTTCATTTGCTGTAATCCGAGTTTGTCGCAAATTGGCACAAAGATGGTTAGGTAGCGATTGGCAAAATTTTTTTTTGCGCTTTCTTCCTGTGTGCTGCTTTTGTTGAGCGAGTCAAAAACCGAAGCCAGGATTATGAACACTGCCCGAATGTCCCTGGCAACTGCAAGAATGATGTTTGAAATCAGTTCATCTGAAAAAGCCTGAAAGTTTTTTTCCTCTATTTGGAATGCTTTTGCGCATTCTTCCGAGATTTCCGCGATTTCTTCCCCAAACAGGGCTTTGATTTCTTCTTTTTTCGCATTCCCCCTTAGAATAGTGTCGTGCAGCAAAGCAGAAGCAATTGTGGTATTGTCAGTTCCCATCTGCACTATTATCAGGGCCACATTGAGAATGTGCTGCTCCCTGGCCAAATCTTTTTTTGCCCCCTGTTTTTCCGATGCAAACTCAAAGGCTTTTTTCAAAAGTTCTTTGTCTGCATTGGAATCGAATTTTTTGGCTTCTAACAGGACGTCTTCAAAAAGAACAAGTTTTTTTTGCATGAATAAAAAGTTCTTTTGGCAGAATAGTTTAAATACTTCTCGTATTTATCTTAAATAAAAAGGAATTGTTTTTTTTTGTCCGGTGTTTATTTTGAATCTGCAATTGCCTGTTTTGTTTGTTAATTTCAAGGTTTATGAGGAAGCTACTGGGAAGAATGCCCTTGCACTTGCAAAGAAAGCCGAAGCTGTTGCAAAAAAAACAGGGGCGTCTATTGCCCTGGTTGTTCAGGCAGTGGATATTTGTTTTCTTTCAAAACAATGCGGGTTGCCGTTGTTTGCACAGCATGTTGATGCAATTGATTTTGGCGCAAATACCGGCTGGGTTTCTCCGTTTGCAGTTTCACAGGCTGGCGCTGTTGGCACTGTTTTGAACCATGCTGAGCACAAATTGGACAATTTTGTTCTGGAAAAAACCATTGAATTGGCTAAAAAATCTTGTTTGCTTGTAATGGCCTGTGCTGAGAGCCTTGAGAGGGCAAGGCAGATTGCCGCGTTTTCTTCAAAACCGGATTTTATTGCAATTGAGCCTCCGGAATTGATTTCAGGCAATATTTCTGTCAGCACTGCAAATCCAGGGCTTATTTCAGGTTCAGCAATTGCCATAAAGCAAATTGCCCCAAAAATAATTGTGATTGCTGGTGCGGGAATAAAGAATGCACAGGATGTTTCAAGGGCAATTGAACTTGGCACGTCCGGAGTTTTTGTTGCTTCCGGAATTGTGAAATCGCCTGACCAAAAAAAAGCCATTCTTGATTTGGTTTCAGGTTTAAGAATTTGCAGGGGCATTAGCCAATAATTAAAATTTTTTTTGTTTTAAAAAAATTTTGAGGGTGTTTTTTTATGGTAGTTGCGTCGGATTTGATGGAAAAGGATTTTTTGAAAATTGAAAAAGACTCTGTTTTGTCCCAAACCATTGGAAAAATGGTTTCTTCAAAAAAGCCTGTTGCCCTTGTTTTTGACAATGATGTGCTTGCCGGATTGATTTCAATAAAAATAATTGCCAGGAAAACCATTTCAAATCCGGCTGAAACAAAAATAGGGTCTCTTGCGGAAACAATGCCTTTACTTGAAGAAACAACCCCCCTTGAAGAAATTGCAGACCTGCTTTTTTCGAGCGATTCAAGGGTTTTGCCAGTAGTAAAAAACAAATTTGTTATTGGCGTTGTTTCCCTTGTTTCCGTTGCAAAACAAATCGCGTCAATGCCTGCAATAAAAAAAATTCCCCTGTCCAGGGTTATTAAAAATGCGGTTATCCTGAATGAAACAGATTCTGTTGGAAAGGCCCTTGCATTGATGAGGGAAAAAAATGCCCTTAGCGCTGCTGTTGTTGACAAAAATTCAAAGCTGGTCGGCGTTGTTTCCCTTGAGGAAATTGTGAAAAAATTTCTGCTTTTCCCAAAAGAAAAGTATCATGCTTCAAAATCTTCAACTGGTTCAACTTCAGGCGCGATTAATCCCGAAAAAGATTCCATGGCAAGCACTCTTGTCCGCAATGAAATGTCGGAGAATTTTGTTTCAATAGGGCCAAACGACACTGTCCTGAAGGCAGCAACCCTGATGGCTTCAGGCAATGCCAGTGAAATCATTGCGGAAGAAAATTCAATGGTTCTTGGAATTGTTTCCGCAAAAAGCATTTTGCCTTTGCTTCAGGTGCTAAAACCCGGAAAAAACATTCAGATTGCAAAAATGCCCGTTGTTGACGAAATAGACAAAGCCGAAATCCTTGGTTTTATTGACAAGGTTTATGACAAAATTTCAAGATTTGTTCCGGAAGAATTTTCTCTGCACGTGCATTTTAAGACACATGAAAAAGGCGGTGCCAGAAAAAAACACGTTGTTCATTTAAAGCTTTTAATGCCAAAAAAAACAATTGTTTCAAAGGCATTTGACTGGAAACTCCTTACTGCAGTGAAAGATGCGGCTAATATTCTTGAAAGAGAAACAATTGCTTTTGCCAAAAGAAAATAAAATCAGGATTTTTTATTTTTCTTTTTTTTCTTCGGCTTTTTTATTTTTTTTGCCGTGGATTTTGCGTTTCCTTTTTTCTTTGTTTTTTTCGGCTTCTTTGCTTTTTTTGCGGGCTTAGGCATTTTTTTTACATGCGCTTTTTTTCTGTGCGCTCTCATTGTAGCAGGCATAAAGAGTTCCAAATCAGTGCTTTTTTCTTCCCTGAGCTCTTTTCTCATTTCATCAATAATGTCCTTGACTGTTTTCCGCTCTTCCATAGAATGCACCCTAAAATTGTAATTACTAGTTTTTTTCTACTATATAAAATTATCCGTTTAATTTGATAAATCTTGCCGAGCAAAAGTTTTTATACTGCCTAGGATTATATCTTGTTAATGGTGTTTTTTATGGCATTGGAAAACAAAAAATTGATTTTGCTTGCAAGCATTATTATTATTATTGCTGTTGTTGCCATTGCAGGTTTTTCAATGATTGGCAATCAAGCAACAGGGCCAGCAATAATGACTGGACAAGCAATAACGGGACAAGCCATACTTCCAGGGTCTTATGGATCAATATTTAGTGTGTTGTTTTGTCTTGCAAAATGTCAGTTTGAACTTGACGCCTGTTATCAAAGCGCTGAAGATTCATTTCAGGCCTGCTGTCAGCAGAATGAGGGGCTCAATTGTTTTGCATATCAAAACCCTAATAACGAATTCAACTATCTTATGGAAAGTTGTTTGAATACTATTCTCGAGCCAATACAACATAATTGTTTTAACGCATATTGGCAGTGCAGGAAGGCGTGCCTTGTTGTGCCGAGTTTGCCTGGTTTGTTGATTAAATAAGTGCTTTTGTTTTCTTGCAGTTGCTTTAGGCTGTTTTGATTGGGCTAGGGACACTATTTTGTTGTCTTTGTGTTTAATGGTTCTGCTTGCTGTTCGAATATTTGCCTGTAATAACCTGATTTTGAGCAGCAATTAAACAAAAAAAGGGCCACTGGGGAATGGACTTGGTTTTTTGAAAAAAGTTGAATCATTGCTTTTTCTCGCTTCCGGCTCTTCAAAGCATTTTTTGCCAAAGCTGCCGTTGCTTTCTTCCGAACCTAGCGGGTTTCACTCTGCCAAACAATCTTTGAAGACAGAAGGTCACTGTCCAAGCAATGGCTTTTTCCAGAAAGCCAAGCCTCTCTCCCAGCATCAGCTCCGGCATAAAGCAGGTTTCCGGTTACAAGGCACTGCTGCCACCCCAGCCTGACCCAAAAAATTGTGTTGAAACAATCTTTTAAATTGTTTTGATAACCAATAATTTTGGGGTTAGGCTTATGGAAAAAAAAACAGTGGGAAAAATAACCCGTTATTTTGAAAAAATAGGCGTGGCTGTTTTGGAACTTTCTGGCACATTGAAAACAGGGGAAAAAATTGCAATAGAAGGCTATGCTGGCGAATCCTTTGAGCAGACAGTTGGCAGCATGCAGATTGACAAAAAGCCTGTTCTTTCTGCAAAAAAAGGCCAAGCAATTGGCTTAAAATTAAGCCAGCCAGTGAAACCGATTGCACAGGTATTCAAAGTAATGGAATAAACTTGCAATTCAAAGACTAATGTCCTTTGCCATAGTTAAAAATATTGCTATTCCTGCCCTAAATATGCACAGCAAGAAAAATTCTTTTTTTGCAGTTATTCCACGTCAACTATTCCGTGTTCTGTTACTTTGAAGATTGCTTCGCCGTCAGGCAAGGATGGTGAATCAACGAGTTTTGCAACTCTTTTGTCTTCCTTGCTTTTTCTAAGGTACATTCTTGTTTTCGAGTTATGGCCGACAATTTCCCCTCCTATTGGCGTTGTGGGGTCTCCGAATAAAATTCCGGGGTTTTGCATTACCTGGTTTGTAACAAGCACGGCAATATTGTTCATTTCCGCGAGCTTCATCAGGGCATGCATGTGCTTGTTTAATTTTTGCTGCCTGTCTGACAATTGGCCTCTTCCAAGAAATTCTGCCCTGAACTGGCTTGTAAGAGAATCAACAATAATCAGCTTGATTCCTTTTTCTTTTACTATTTCGTCTGCTTTTTCAGCTAGCATCATCTGGTGGTCTGAATTGTAAGACCTGGCAACAAGAATTTTTTTAAGTGTTTCGTCAGGGTCTAATTCATAATGCTTTGCAATTGAAATGATTCTTTCCGGCCTGAAAGAATTTTCTGAGTCAATCCATAAGCAGTTTCCGTTTAAGCCGCCTTTGTCTTCTGGCAATTGGACAGTGACTGCGGTTTGAAAGCAAACCTGGGTTTTTCCGGATGCATATTTTCCATAAATTTCTGTGATGCTTCCTGTTTCAATGCCTCCGCCAATCATTGTGTCAACATCCTTGCTTCCAGTAGTGATTTTTCCAATTAATTTTCTTCTTTCAGCAATTTTATCTGCGCTTTCAAATCCCATTTCAAGGGAATCCCTTGCTGCGCGGATTGCTTTTGTTGCTGTTGCTTCCCCGAGCGCTGCTGCTTCAACAAGTTCTGCAGGCGAGGCAATTGCAATGCTTTCAACTGTCTTATATCCTGCAAGCATTAATTTTTCAGCTGCCTGTGTTCCAATGCCAGGCAAATCCTCTATTTCCTTAATCTGTTTCCCCATAATGATTCCTCCTTGGCCAAGCCATTTGAGAGCAATCTTTGGGAACAATTGCTCGCTTGGGCTGCCAATTCCATAAGGATAATGCTGGCTTGTTTTTAAATAGTTTTTATGGCAGATTTCCGCTAATCAAGCCCTAAAAAGAATCGATATATTTTTATTTAATTATGTGCATTAAATAATTATAAAAAAGGTGTTTTTTTGGCACGAACCATTACTTTGTCTGTTTCTGACAATACTTTTGAATTGATGCACAAGCACCCTGAAATCAATTATTCCGAGTTGGCCAGGCAGAGAATTAACGAGTATCTGGCTTCCCTTTCCGAGAAAAGGGCAATTTCTTTTGATTTTTTAATCCTGACGGATTTGATTTTTGCCCAGGAAAAAATTGTTGAAATTCACAACAGGATTGAAAAAAACCACAAGATTATGCGCACTCTTTCTTGGGTTGAATCTGTTTTTGACTTGGACTTGTTTGACAGCCTGTCAAAATTTTTGCACGAGTTTGCAAGAATCCACCCTTTTGAAGACGGCAACAAAAGAACTTCTTTTGTCTGCGTTGATTCCTTTTTGCGCCTGAACTTTATGAAGCTTAGAATCGATCAGTCTTCAAAGAAAACTACTGATGATGAAAAGTTTTTTTGGCAGAACGCAAACACGCAGAAGTCTCTTGATGAAATAAGGGTGTTCCTCAAAAAACACGTTGTTGAGTCCAAGAGGCCAAAAAGCGTTGAGGCAGCTGTTCTTGATTCAATCAGTGAAAATAAAATTCTGCTGGAACGCCTTGCTCTTTAATGCTTCCTAATCAGAACAACGAACCAATCATTCAATGCCAATCCTTGTTTTGACAGGAATTCCTTGATTTCTTTTTCAGTGTTTTCCCTGTCTGCAGTCAAATACTGGTGTGTTGCAACAATGTTTTTTTGTTCCCTGAGCATTTTTGTCTGGCACAAATCTGCCCATTCATCAATAACGATTTTGTTTTGATTGTTTTTTGCTATTGCACTGGAAAGCGTTGTTTTGCCGGAGAACGGCAGCCCAAAAATAACAATATTTTTTGTTTGCCCTGCAAGCTCGGAAGCAATAACACAAAGAAGCCCCTTGTTTTCAATTTCCGAAGTTTTAACAATCCTGAAATCAAAAATTGCATGCATTTCAAAATTCTTAAAAGACAGCCTTAAATGCATTTTCAAAGCAAGTTTCCACTGTTCTGCAAAAAAGAATTTCTATTTTGTAGCCCATGTCCTCTGGTTGTTTTTTTCTTCTTTTGTTTTAAATGCTTGGAACAAGTCAATTTCCAGCTGGTTAGATAAAACAAGCAGATAGATAAAAACATCAGCAATTTCATCCGAGATTTCAGGATAATTTTCTGCTGACTTATGGTCAATTTTGATGCCATGGTGTTTGCGGAGTGCTTTTGCCAGTTCGCCGACCTCTTCCACGGCAAGAAGCAAAGTATCCCTTGGGGTTTCTTTTTCAAATCCGCGGCGCAAAACCATTGCTTTCATGTAAGATTGCAATTCGCTTATAGTTGCATCTGAGAATAGTTGTGTGCTTGCACTGCCATCTCCAGATAGGATTTCCCGCATTTTTTTGGTTGAGGCTACTGTAACAAATTTGCGCAACACGTTTTCGTTTGGTTCCTTGAGGCAGAACACTGGTTTTTTGCTTGCGATTGCATATCCTGTTTCCATAATGGCAGAGTTTCCCAAATATCCGTCTGGATTGAACAAAAACAGTGCATTTGCATTTAAAATAGCTCTTAGGTGTTCCAATTCCAACGCCTTAATGTCCGTGGTATTATCTGACTCCAAAAGAACAAATTCTTCAGAAGGATTGACAATTTTGGAAACTTTTGGGGACAACACAATAAATCCCTCGCGCTCGAATTCCTGTATCTTCTTAATAATTTGCGCATAAAACTTTCGGAAAGAGCCTGAAACAACAAGAGAAAATTTCTGATGCATACTTACTCGCGCTAGTTATTTTTTTTCCATGTTTTTTGCAGTTATTTCCAGTTCTGCATTGTAAGAGTTTTCTTTTATTTTTCCCTGCAGTGTAATTTCCGTGTTCCAGAGTTTGCCTCTTATTTCGTCCATTGTTTCTTCAAGGCTGTTTTCTGAAATTTTTTTTTCAATTTCTTTTCCTGTTAATCCAACCAGTTCTTCTGCTGTTTTGCCGTAAAAAACGCTGTTGATGCTTCCGCTTTCGTCCTCAATTTTGATTGAAATCACTGCGTTTGGAACTGATTCTTTTTGTTCTCCGCAGTTTTCGCACAAAAAGTTTTCTTCCATTTTAATCACTTTTTTTCCGCATTTTTGGCAGGCATTAAAAAACAGTTTTCCCGGCTCCACTTCAATAATCTTGCCTTTTATTTCAACAATGCCATCGTCTTTGTGCAGTTTTGCGATTTTCTTTTTTGTGACGTCCACTCCACGCAGTTCCATTGCGCTTGGCACTTCTTCCGCAATTTTTGGGTTTTTTAAAATTCTTGCCTTGTAGCCAAGGTGCAGTTCAATTCCCTTAAGCCCCTGTTTTGTATAGGCGCCTTCGATTTTGACCAAATCGTTTTCCCCCAGTTTTTCTGTTTCATTGACAAGGTCGTTCCAGGCAGTTGCCCTTATTGTGTTTGTTTTGTCTGCAATCTGGAAATTTGCAACTTTTCCTTCTGCATTTTCTTTTTTGAATTCAGTAACCGGGAACACTCTTAGAATCCTGGCAATCACATTTACATCATTCAGGCCTGGCTGCAGTTCGTCAAGCTTGAAAATTTTGTTTTCTGTTTTAGGCAGGAATCCGGAATTTTCTGCCTGCAAATTAACTGTGAGCTGCCCCTGATAAGACAAATTCAACTGCGGTTTTTCCTTGAAGCTTGTTACATAGCAATTCTTTAATTCCAAAACACTGCCTTTTTCAACTCCTTGGTCCTGCATTTTTTTTACGTCATCGTGCCAAAGAGTCAGCCGGATTTCGCCGGAGTCGTCTGCAATAATCAAATTGCACAATCTGCCTTTTTTCCCGTTTTTTTCAAATTCTCTTGGGGAAAAAATCTGCATTACCCTTGCAATCAAATCAACATTGCTCATTCCGTCTTCAAGCTGGCCGATTTTCAGCCTTTCAGAATTTTTGTCAAGCTCAAGGCCAAGCTCTTTTGCAACCATCAAAGCAGCCCCGCTTTCGGTAAGCAGGCCTGCAAATTTTTCCTTTTTGGATTCAATTTTTTCAAGGATTTCCTCTTTCGGCTTGCCGCTTTCCGAAACAATTTTTTCAACCAGAGAAATAGTGCCTGCTTCCATAACAATCAAGAAATAATGGCGTGCAAAAAAATAAAAACCAATCGAGCAAAAAACAGAAACCCAAAACAAGTTATGTATAAATTAATCTTTTTGCTTGGTTTTTAATTTTTTTCTTGTTATTTCTTTTTGTTATGCTCAAAGAAATTTTGCCAAATCTTTTCTTTTTTGATGGGCGAGGGGCAGGCAGCAATGTTTTTTTGCTTGCCGGAAAAAAGATTGTACTGATTGATTCGTCTGCAGAATCAAATGCCGTGCAATTAAAATCCGCAATTGAAAAAGCTGGCTTTGGCTGTGGCCAGATTGCCTTGATTCTGCATACTCACGGCCATGCAGACCATTTTGGCTGTGATTTTTTGTTTCCAAATGCAAAAATCCTGATGAACAAATTTGATGCAAAGTTTGTCAATTCCCGGAATTTGGAATTTACTGCTGCCAGCATGATTCCTACAAAAAGTTTTCCGCAAATTAATTCTTTTTTCAGGAAAAATAAAATTATTAATTTGGGCAGTTTCAGGCTGGAACTGCTTTTTACCCCTGGCCATACAAAGGGAAGCATTTGTTTTTTTGATGAAAAACAGGGCTTGCTGTTCTCCGGCGATACTCTTTTCAACTGCGGTTTTGGGAGATTTGATTTGCCTTCAGGAAATGCCAGCGAATTGCATTCTTCAATTCAAAAAATTTTGGAATTAAAATTCAATCTGCTGCTGCCTGGCCATGGGCAAATTTTGCAGGGAAGCCAAAAAAACAATATTCTAAATGCCTTGGAAGCCATTGCCTGCTTTGGATAAGTAATCGTTTTTGCATAAATATTTGCAAGTCTGTATAAATATTTTTAATATTTTTTTATAATTTTTTCTAAATTGGCTAAAAAGTCTCCACTGTCTACAAAGTAATTGGGATATGCCTTTTTCAATTCAGCGCTTGTATCCGCTCCAACAAGAACAACATCGTGCTCTTTTTTTCCTCGATTTCTTTTTTCTGAGTCGGCGTAATCTGCAATTGCTTTTTGTTCTTGCTTTTTTGTATAGCCTGTAATATTCATTTTAGCAGCGTCCAAGTTTTCTCCAACAATATCTAACTCCAGTAAAAAATACTGTACCTTCTGCTTAGTTTTAATCGCCTCTTCAAATATTCTAATGCCTTTTGTCCAACCTTTCATTTTTGTAATGACATTCAAGTCTTTTTCTTTTTCTTTAATTTGAAGATAAAGTTCTTTTTCGTCATCAGGCGTGTTTGGAACACAAGGGCATTTTTCAATTTTGGAAAAAGCAGAACTAACCAACCTAAAGAAATCCATCCAATCTTCTTGGCCCTCATTAGATTTAATGGCTTGTCGAGTAAAAAAGTCTACTGTTTCAATGGCTGTTGCCCAAAGATGCTGTAATTTTGACCTAATTTGGATTTCCACAAGCAATCCATTATATTCTTTCTTTCTCTTGTCGCTGAAATAGCTGTAGATTAAATGGATACTCCGGTATCCATCCTTTTTTGGGGCCGTAATATAGTCCTTCATTCCAACTTTTTTATGTTTTAAATCTCCTTTCAGATAATAATCTTGGCATAGCTTTCTAGCAAGTGAAACATCTGATAAAACAGCCCTGCAGCCTCCAATGTCCTGCATTTGAGATAGTTTCATGGTTGGCTTGCCTCCATTGTATTTTCTTTTTAGTTTATAAATAATTGCTGGGACACGCTTAAGACGCTGGGCAGTTAACGAATTTTTGTCAATAAATTCTGCTCTGTTCTTTAGTCTTATTTTAAAGACGTGCATTGGGTAACTATGAGTTGCCCTCCAAGTATCTAAAAGTTCGAGTGCTTCATTCTTTTCTTCTTCAGAACTTGTATCGCTAATTAGAACATCCCCTGCGCGATTAATTCTTTCTTTAGAATATCCTCTTGGTTTTATCCATGCCATAATATACCCTCAGGGGCATGTTATTTTAAACTTATTCTGCGCGGTTTATTTTTAGAGGCGGATGCTGATTTATTTAAATAAAAGTTTCAATTTGCGCGGTAATGTTCGCGTTTCAAAATTAATTCTATTTGTTCCCTTTTTGTCGTAAGTCCTATTTCATAGCCCTCTTCCAAATTGAATAGTTTTAGGGCATCTTTATGGGGTAATAGCCATAAGCCATTGGCAATTCATTTTTATAGTTAATCATCCTATTTTTGCTTATGTACGAAGGGCATTTTGGAAAAACCTACAACAGGATTCTTTCAATGATTGAAGAGAGGAAAGGCCTGGTTTTTTTGGTTTTGGACCCTCCAAACCAAAGCCCTGAAACAGCTGGCCAGCTTGCAAAAATTGCTGAAAAAGCAGGCGTGGCTGCAATTGCTGTTGGCGGGAGCATTGGAGCCCAGGGCTTGCTCTTGGAGCAAACAATTCTTGAAATAAAAAAGCATTGTTCTTTGCCGATTGTTTTGTTTCCTGGCAACATTGCCACTTTGAATGAAAAAGCAGATGCAATTTATTTCATGTCAATGCTGAATTCCACTGACCCTTATTATTTGTCCGGAGCTCAGATTGTTTCTTCAATGCCAATCCAGAGAATGAAGCTTGAAGTAATCCCGACTTCTTATATTATTGTTGCCCCTGGAATGGCTGTCGGGCATGTTGGAAGGGCGCATCTAATCCCAAGGGACATTCCGTATCTCGCAGGCGCTACTGCCCTTGCAGGGCAATTTATGGGGTCGCATTTGATTATTCTTGAAGCAGGCGGCGGCGCCCCTGAACCAGTGCCTACAAGCCTGATCCGCGCTGCAAGCAAGCTTGTTTCAGTGCCAATTGTTGTTGCAGGCGGTGTTAAGACTGAAAAACAGGTTTTTGAAACAATTGAAGCGGGCGCAAGCATTGTTCATGTCGGTGCAGTAATAGAAAAAACAAAAGGCGATTTGCAGCTTGCTGAAAAAATTTTGTCCGGAATGGTCAAAGCAGCTGAAAAAGCAGGAAAATTAAAAAAATAAGAAAACTATTTTTTTGTCTGCATTATTCGTGCAAATATTCTTTCAAGCAATCTTCGTTCAGCCTGAATTCTTTGTTCGCCAGAACCAGTGATTTTTGCCCGTTCTCCTGCAAAAATTTGTCTTGCTCCGGCCCAGAGTGATTCCTGTCCTGATTCAAAGTTTGCAAACATTTCCAAAAAAGTTTTTTGTGGCGCTTT
>JAGVNX010000041.1 GCA_020053055.1 Candidatus Iainarchaeum sp. | reverse complement strand
AATTTAAAATAATAAAAAGCCAAACTCTTAAAAACAGATTTATTCTTTTTTTTCGATTTTGCCTTTTTTTCCAGTGCTTACCTGCAATTGCCCTTTGAACAAAGAGCACCAGCCGTCAGTAATCGTTATTTTGTCCCCTTCATTGAACTGGTTGCACTGTTCATTCCACAAAGTCAATTGCACTTCTCCGGTATCGTCTTTTGCAGCGCAACTGCAAACAGTTCCGCTTCCCCGTTCTGTTGCAAAAGGCCTTGGTTCTGCCTTTGAAACAATTTCAAGTTGGATTTCACTAATTCCCTGCATTGGTTTCAGTTCTTTTATATTCAAAAAAATCACCGTTCAAGAATTTGCAATAAGAAATCATTTTAAATTGAATTGTATTAATCTTTCCAAGAGTTTTTTTTATGAAATGCGTGCTCTGTGGAAAAACAGCAACAAAATTAACAAAAGAGGGAATCCCGGCCTGCGGTGCGCACTCTAATTCAAAAATAAAAAAACCTTCCTGTCCAAACTGCGGCTTGGAAATGAAAATCCGTGAGGGAAAATACGGCAAATTCTGGGGCTGCCAAGCATTCCCAATGTGCGACGGAATGAAAAAAATTTGAAAATATTTTTTTCTTTATGGCTTGGCATCAGAAAACAAAATCATCAATTCAGAATAAAAACAAATTCTTTCCCATTTTCTCTATGCAATTCAAAATTGGCAATTTGGTTTTAAAGAATCAGCTTGTTTTGGCGCCGATGTACAGAATCAGCGATTTGCCTTTCCGTCTGCTGTGCAGGGAACAGGGAGCTGGGCTTTGTTTTTCTGAAATGATTAATTCAGAGGCCTTGATAAGGAATAACCAGTCAAATTGGCGCCTTGCTGAAACAATTGAATCTGATTTTCCTCTTGGAATGCAGTTGTTTGGCGCTCGTGTTGAAAGCATGAAAAGGGCAGCGGAATTGTTGATTGAAAAAAAAAGGTTTGAATTGTTGGATTTGAATCTTGGCTGCCCAAGCCATAATGTTTTGAATCAGGGAGCGGGCGCAGCCTTGTTAAAGCGGCCTGAAAGAATTGCAGAGATTATTTCTTCTTGGGCTTGTTTGGAAAAGCCTGTTACTGCAAAAATCAGGGTTGCACCGAATGTTTTGCATTCAATAAAGATTGCAAAAATAATTGAAAAAGCAGGGGCAAGTGCCTTGATTGTTCATGGGAGAACAGTGCAACAGGAGAATTCCGGAAAAATTGATTTTGTTGCAATAAAGCGCATAAAGAAAAGCCTTGGCATTCTGGTTATTGGAAATGGCGGAATAAAAAACAAGCAAGATTTTGAATTGATGCTTGAAAAAACAAAGTGTGATGCAATAATGATTGGGGCTTCTGCGATTGGAAACCCTGGTGTTTTTGCGGAAATTCTGGAAAAAAAACCAGTTAGCAGGAAAGAGGCTCTTGCAAAATACCTTGAATTGTGCGATTCTTTCGGGTTCAATTTTTTTGGATCCATGAAACAACAAGTCTTGAGGTTTTTGGCTGGCAGGGAGAACAGGGAACTGGTTCTTAAAATAACAAAGGCAAAAACATTGGCAGAATTGAAATCCATGCTGGTTTTTAAATGACAAAAGGAATTGTTAATTATGCGTTCTAAAAATGCTCTAAGAATTCCTTCGTTCAGATGGATTGTTCAGGGAGAGCTTGCTGCTTCTGCAATGCCATTGTCCATTGAAGAAATCAATAAGGCAGGAATAAAAGTCGTGGTTTCGCTTGTCCCGGAATCAGAGCAATTGTTCCGCACAAAAGCTTGGCTTGCAGAAGCCAGAAATTTTGGAATAACATTTCACACAATTAATATTGAGGACTTGAAAGTTCCCACAAAAGAGCAATTTGCCTATTTTTTAAGGATTATGAATGAAGCAAAAACAGGCCAGCCAAGAAGGGTTTTGCTTCATTGCATTGGAGGTGTTGGCAGGGCAGGAACAATGGCAGCAGCTTATTTGATTGCAAGAAAATGTTTTGTTCTTGAAGATGCGTATAAAACCATAATCCGGGGATTGAGAGAAGCACAATTTGATGTTCTTGCATCCAATCCAAGGTTTATTGCCCAACTAAAAAGCAGAGGCCAGACATTGCAGGATTTTTTCAATTCATTCCATATAATGTTTCCGGAAAGCCCGGCACAGGAAAAATTTCTCAACCAAATTGAAGCAAGGTTTTTGGTTTTCTCCAGAAATCACGTGCAAAGACCACCAAAAAAGAAATTAAAAAGAAGGCTAAAAAGGCGGAATAAATAAAGAAAATTTGTTTCCAGAGCGTTTTTAAAACAATGCCCAGAAAAAGTATATAATTACTTGCTAATTCGAAAGCCAGTAATATTAATAAAAAAAGGTGAAAAAGCAAATGGGAGAAGACAAATTCGGCAGGGCACTATTCAAAGTGAATTGCTCCGAATGCGGAAAGGAAACAGAAGTTCCATTCCAGCCAGACGGATCAAGGCCAGTATATTGCCGGGATTGCTATCAGAAGCACAAGAAGCCAATGCACGGTGGCGGCGGCGGACGCGGCGGAAGAAGCAGAGACTACTAATTCTTTCAATTCAAAATTGAAACTTTTAGTTTGAATCCAAACAATTCAAATTCTATTTTTTATTTTT
>JAGVNX010000064.1 GCA_020053055.1 Candidatus Iainarchaeum sp. | reverse complement strand
TCTGCTTTTGCATCAAGTTCCATCATTTTTTTCAAATCAAGGCCGACAGTTATTTTTTCAGGCTGTGTTGTAGGATTTCCGCCCAAATAATCAAGCCTTTCAGCCAGCCTTTCAGTATGCTGCATTTCTTCAATAGCAATTTTTTTCAGCTTGTCTGAAATTTCTGCGCTTTTCAGGCCTCTTGCAATAACGTGCTGCCACATGTATTGTATGGAAACCTGAAGCTCCATTCCAATGGCCTTGTTAAGGTATTCGCCAAGCTTTTTGTCAACCATAAAAAAAGCCTCCAATAGATAATTGAATATAGAAAAATGGGAAATTATTATATATATAATGGAAAAAAGGAGGTAAATTTCTGAAAAAACAAAAATTAGTTATGTAGAACTTGCAATTGGCTGGCGTAATTAAAATAAAGAAAAAAATAAAGAAAAATAAAAAGAATTTTTAGAGTCATGCAAATTTAGTAGCTTTTCTTTTTTGCATAACAGTCTCTGCAATAAACTGGCTTGCCTTCAGTTGGCTTGAATGGAACTTCGCATTCTTTGCCACATTCGGAACAAGTTGCTTTATGCATTTCGCGAGGGCCAAAATCCCGTTTGGAACCGCCCCTGTCAAAATTGCCCATGTTTTCTCCTCCATGAATAAAAAATGAATTATGTAATTAAGCAATAAAATTGGGCTGCAATAGGATTATTAGCATTACTATTGCGGATTTCCCCTAATTTTTTTCTTTTTCTGCTATTGTTTTCTTGATTTTTCATGCATTCTTTTGTTTTAAGTTTGTTGTTTCATTGTTCAGGGGCGCAGAGTTAATCTTTTTTCCGAAAGATGTTTCGCATTTCAGGTCAATTGCAAGTTCTATTAGGGAAATGACAAACTTGCTGATTTTTTTTAGGTGGTGCAAAAACTCTTTCTCGTCATCGGTTCCCTGGGCCAATAATTTTTCAACTTTTCTGCATAATTCAACGTCTGTTTCAAAAATCTTGAGTGCTTTTTCCCTCTTTGGAGTATAAAACAAGTCATAATATGCCTGGAACTGATCGTTAACTTCACGCAAAAACTTCAAATAAGGCGTGGAATATTTTTTTCCGGAAAGCACATGCTGTGCTATTCTTTTGTATTCATCACCAACAAGTTCCAAAGTAAAAATAGTGGTGTAAATAGCAGGGGTTTTTCTATAATCCTCATAGCCTTTTACATTTAATACCCTTAAACAATAATCTTCAAAGCGGTCAATATTAGTGTCCATCATATGAATGCCCCTGAGAGAAGAGCGGTCATTTTTTTCGAGAGCTGTCAAAATATCATTGCCCATTGAAATAGTGAGCATAAAAATTCTTCTAAGCGCATTGCCAAATTCATTATAAGAAATTTCGCCAAATTGCTTTACCACAACACAATTCGGTTTTTGGTCAGTTACTTCAACGCCAATAAACCTGTTAATCAAGGCCTGAATTGCTTCCAGCGGAGTAAATTTTGACAGCCCTTTTGGCAATTCTCCTTTGTAAAACCAGTCAGTAATATCATAGGAAAACTCCCGGAAAAGCTCATTGTTTTCTTCCATTCCTGCATAATTAATATGAATTTCATCATAGCCTGCCCTATAAGCCGCAGAAATAAGCCGCCATAAAAGAGGATTAGGCAAACCAGTAATATCAATTTCAATAGCGCCCATTCCGCCATTGCTTTTATTAGAGCCGACAATAAGAGAACTGCCCTGCTCCAAAACCTCAATTTCCGATCCGGCAGTAATGCCTTGGGCATTAGCCCATTTAATAGGCAAAGTAAGAGTAAAAGTATTATGCCCCTGCTTAATCACTTTTCTCTTCATAATAATTAATACTGCTCCAAGAATATATAAACTTAACTAAAATATTAAATATATTAAAAATATATTAAATATATAAAATATTGACAGCTATATCTAATATTGCTTTCTATATTTACTATTGACTATTTTTATATTTCTCGTTTGCCCAAAGATATATGGAATAGGAAATCTATTTTTTTGGGATGAGGCCTATAAAAGATTGCAATTTATCTGGTTCAAAGTATTTTGGCTTAAACGAGGGAAACACAATCAAGTCAGAGGCCCTGACAATCAAAAAGGCTGACGGGGTTTTTTTATGGGCAAAGCAGGGTAAAAAATACCTTGACTTGTTTTCCCAGACATGGTCAATGCCTCTTGGCCATAATAATAAAAAAGTAAACACTGCAGTAAAAAAACAGATAAATAAGATTACCCATCTCAGAACTGCTTTTTTCACTGAAAACAAATCAGGGCTTGCAAAAAAACTATTTGAATTGGCGCCAACAGGCCTTACCAAGGTTAATTTTGTTTTGCATGGAAGCCTTGCTGTTGAGGGCGCAATGAAATTGGCAATTAATAATTATGAAAACAGGCAGAAAATTTTGTATCTTGAAGACGGCTTTCATGGAAGAAGTTTTGCCACAATGGGAATCAGCTGGAAAATGCCCGGCTGCAAATACTCTGACTATTTTTCAAATGGAATTGAAGTCAAAAAAAATCTTGCCGACATTGAAGGCAAAATGAAAAGTGAAAATCCTGCAGCAATTATAATCGAATTAGTCCAGGGAAATGGAGGGTGCAAAATTTTGGGCAAAGATTTTGTCAGAGGCATAAGGGAATTATGCGATGCCAATGATGTGACAATGATTATTGATGAAGTCCAAACAGCTTTTGGCTGCATTGGAAAAATGTTTTTATGCGAGAATTACAATGTTGTTCCTGATATTCTGGTTTTTGGAAAGGCACTTGGCGGGGGTTACCCGCTTGCAGGGGCTCTTTTCAAAAATAAATATCATTTGCAATCAGGAGACCATTCCTTTACATTTGCCCATTGCCCAATCAGCATGGCTGCAGGATTAGCCTATCTGAAAGAATTGGAGCTTGTTTTAAAAGAAAAGCCAGTTGAAGCAATAAGCAAAGAAATTGAAAGTTCTTTGCTTGTTTTGGAGAAAAAATACAAAAATTTACGCGACACAAGATGCATTGGCACAAAAGGAGCGATTGATGTCCTGGACAATGAAGGAAATCCCGATACAAAAACAGCTGATTTGATTGTTGCAAAAATGCTGCAAAAAGGAGTCATAATTGCCAATTCAAAATGCAGGGGGCTTGGAAACACAATCATGCTGCAATCCCCGATAATCATTACTCCTGAACAGCTAAAGTCTGCCTTTTGCACGTTTGACAGTGTGCTAAGCAAAATTTATGGACAGGGGTGTAAAATTGGACAATGACTCTGCAGGCAAAGAAAGAAATTTGGCAATAAAAAACGGATTAATCGCGCTTGCAACAGAAGTTAGAAAAGCAATATTGGAAAACTCAAACAACAAGCAAAAAATCCTGAAAAGGAAATTTGGCGGAGATCCGCACTTTGAGATAGATGAAATTGCAGAACAAACAGTGGAAAATTTTTTAAAAAACTGGGAACTGCCTTTTGCATGCTTTTCAGAAGACAGGGGCCTTGTTTATTTTCACGAAAAACCAGAGCACTTGTTTATAATTGACCCCATAGACGGGACAAGGCCGGCAATAGCTGATTTTGAAAGCTGCTGCTTTTCAGCAGTAGTGGCGCCATATTCAGAGAAGCCCAAGTTTTTTGAAATTACAAATGCGCTTGTCTTTGAACTGAAAACAGGCGAATATTTTTATGCTGATTCAAACCAGGATAAAATCACTGCCTCTGCTCCGGGGCTGCCTTTGCTTACCAAAAAAACAAATCCTGAAAACATGTTCTGGAGCACTGAACTCACAGCGCATCCAATTAAGCAAATTGCAAGAGTCTGCGGAGACTTAATTGACAATTCTGTTGCGCTTGGCGCTGTTTTTGTTTTTACAAGCTCTTCTTATTCATTAACAAGAATTGTAACTGGCCAGCTTGATGCCCATGTGGATGTCGGCCACAGGATTCTTCAGGAAAACCCGGCACTTGAAGAAGAATTCCTAAAAACAGGCAGGGGAAAAATTGTCACTCTTTTTCCATATGATATAGCTGCTGCCGCATTTATCCTGCAGAAAGCTGGCGGAATTGTTACAGATGCTTATGGAAATTCTCTTGATGAATTATGCCTTACAACAGACAAAAGTGCAAATGAACAATGTTCAATTGTTGCAGCTTCAAATCAGGAGCTTCATAAAAAAATTATGAATCAATTAAAATGGTAGGAGAGTGCAAAATATGAAAGCGTTATTGTTCAATGAAAAACAGGAATTGGCAATGAAGGATGTTCCAGTGCCTTCTCTGCGTGATGAAAATGACGCCTTAATTGAAATAAAAGCCACTGGAATATGCGGAACAGACATTCACATAATAAAAAAAGAGTATAATGCAAAACCTGGAATTGTCCTGGGGCATGAATCCGCAGGAATTGTAAAACAAGTCGGGGCATATGTAAAAAACGTAAAGCAAGGCGACAAAGTAATTCTTGATCCGACTTATCATTGCGGAATTTGCGCCCAGTGCCAGAATAACAAGCCGAATCATTGCGTTGAAAAGCAATTCACTGAAACAGGTGTTTCGTATAATGGGACATATGCAAAATACCATGTTGCAAATGCCTCTTTTTTGCATTCTCTTCCTGAAAATATTTCTTTTGAAGAAGGAACTCTTGCAGAACCATTGGCATGCGCGTTAAATGCTTTGCGCCAGACAAGAATACGGCCTGAATTTCGGGTATTGGTTATTGGCGCAGGGCCTCTGGGCCTGCTTTTTGCAATAGCGGTTGAATCAATGGGCTGTGAAGTTGCAATTGGCGACATTAATGAGTATCGTGTTGGAAAAGCAAAAGAATTATTCAAAGAGGTTCAAAATTATAGGGAAAAAGATTTATTGGC
>JAGVNX010000063.1 GCA_020053055.1 Candidatus Iainarchaeum sp. | reverse complement strand
GTTACTCATGCTTATTCCAACATTTATGACATTGCAATCATTGTTTCTGGAGACGCAGATTTTGTGCCTGCAATAAAAGCAGCCCAAGACTTTGGAAAAAAAATAATAAACGTTTGTTTTCCAAAAACAAAATCATTCCACTTAAACCAAATTTGCAATGAAACAACCATCATTGACAATGAAACCATACAAAAACTTTTTTGGCAAAAGAAATCAGGCTGATTCTTCACTAGTTTTTTCACTTTCAAAAAAGAAGAATATGCTATTTCCTTTCTTCAATTAGTTGCTTATTATATCGTCAAAAAGCTATTCTTGCTTCCAAGTTTTGATAGTGCTTCCCAGTTTTCTTTGGAAATTGCAATTGTCAAATTTCAGGATGTGTTTTTATAGCCGCTTAGATGATTATATTTATAGTGATAAAATATGGATTTCAAGGTTGTTTTGACTAAGGATTCTGAAACTGGCTGGTTTGTTGCAGAAGTGCCGAATTTGCCTGGTTGCATTTCTCAGGGAAAAACAAAGGCACAAGCCCTTTTGAATATCAAAGATGCTGCTTTGGGTTATTTGGAAAGCTTGAAAAAGCACCCAGAAGAAAAAGTTTTTGAACGATTTGTGAAAATTGAAGCAATTTCTGTCTGAATACCATTTTCAAATTCTCAGGAAGTTTTTTGCATGAAATTGCCTGTTTTGTCTGGCTTAAAAATTGTAAAAGCACTGGGCAAAATTGGTTTTGAAGTTGACCATCAAACAGACAGCCATTTCATTCTCAGGGAAAACAAAGAGCCTTTTCGCAGGGCAACAATTCCAAACCATAAAACAATTGCACCAGGAACTCTGTTGGCAATAATAAAACAAACAGGGCTTCAAGAGAAGAATTTTTGAAATTGCTTTGAATCTGTTCTTATGACACAGGATTGTTTTTTAAATATAGTGCAATATATTTAGTTATGGTGTACTATATGGCTGGAACTACTACAATTCAGATTTCGAATAATTTGAAGAGAGACCTTGATTCTTTCAAGGAGCATAACAGAGAGACTTACGAGGAAGTTATTGATAAGCTGATTTTATTTGCCAAGGAAAATGAGGAATCTAAAATGGAATTGAGCAATGAAACTCTCGAAGGAATAAAAGAAGCCAAAGAAGACATAAAAAAAGGCAGGGTTTATTCTACTGCCCAACTCAAGAAAGAACTGGGCTTTTGAATGGCTTTTGAAATAATCTGGACTGACAGGTCAAAAAAAGATCTCAAGCTAATTGACAAAATCATCGCTTTAAGAATAATCGACAAAGTAGAATCGCTCGGCTGCCTTGACGTTGTTTTTTTGGAAAAGGTAGAGGGCACAGATTATTGCAAATTCAGAGTCGGCCAGTACAGGGTTTTGATTGAAAAATTTCCGGCAACAAAAAAACTTTTCATACTCAAAGTAAGGCACAGGAAAAAAATTTACAAAAACATTTGAGAAAACCAAAAACCAGCCAGATTTTTCAAGTTATAAAACCTTATACTGTTTATAAAATTTTAATGTTCAAAAACCTTTTGAAGGCACTGCATTTGAATGCGGTTTCAGGCATTAAAGAAAGCTTTCTTTTTTAAAAACCCTTTTGGCTTGAAGGTAATATGACAAAAGTGGTTTTTATGATTTCAAATTCCTTTTCACGATTAACGGCTTTTTTAAAAGAACAAAATTTAGTGCTGGTTCAAAAAATTGCAAAGGGGTGGAGCAGCGAAATTTTTTTGGTGCAGCGCGGAAAAAAAAAGCTTGTTGCAAAAGTCGAAAAGGAAAAAAGCCCGCGCATTAACATGGTTGAAAAGGAAGCTGCAAATTTGAAAACTGCAAACAGCATCGGCATTGGCCCAAAATTAATTTGCTTTGACTGTGAAAAAAGGATTGTGCTAATGGAATTTATTCAAGGAATTTCTTTTTCAAAATGGCTCTTCTCTTCCCCCGAGAAAACGCAATTGGAAAAATGCATTAATGCGCTTTTGGAACAGGCAAAGAAACTGGATGAAATTGGCTTGAGCCATGGCCAGCTTGCGGGAAAAGGAGCGAACATTTTGGTGCAGAAAAACTGCCTGCCTGTAATAATTGATTTTGAAAAAGCCTCGCAGAACAGGAAAAGCAAAAACTTTAACCAATTGCAGGCTTTTTTATTCAAAAATCCTGAAAGCGCAATTGCAAAAAAAATAAAGGAAATTCTGGAATAAAAAATTAGTCTTGAATCAGCTTCTCAAATTCTTTTGCTGTTTCTCCAACATCTGTTTTGATTCTTGCCTTGAATTTTTCAAAAAAAGGTTTTATTTCCTTATCGGTTAATTCTGCTGTTTTGATGAAAAAAAACAATTCCTTGAAGAACCGCATTCCTAACTTATTCATTTTTTTAATTTCAAAAAACCATTTTTCTTCAAGGGCGCTTGCACACGGGCTTTTCTCTGCTTTTAGTTTCCTTATTTTTTGCTTTAGTTTTGAAAAAAACTTTGGCAAGCGGCTGAATTCTTCAAAAGCATCCAGAGTAAGGCAAAGCAGCAACTCTGCTTTTTCATCATTTATTTCATAAGGCACAAAATCATTGAGTTTCTGGGAGGGCAAAACAACTGGCTTTTTGTAGCCTAATTCTTTGCTGAGCATTTTTTTGCCGATTGGAGTGAAAGAATAAGGCGTGAGAAAGCTTGCAATGCCATAAAGCGTGTATTGCTTTGTTTCTTCTAAAAATTTTATGTTCTCTTCTATCTCTTTCATTGTGCTCCAGGGATGGAACATTATAAAACCCGGGTCAATGCTGATTTTCATTTTATTGCACAGCCTTATTGCATCAAGGGTTTGCTCCACAGAAATATTTTTGTTGAAAAGATTCTGCAAAGTAAAATCGTTTGCAGCTTCAGCTCCAATAAAAATATTTTGCAAGCCGCTTTCCTTAAGCAGGCACAGCAGTTTTTTGTTAATATCGTTTGCACGCAGATAAATCTGAAATTGCAAGCCAAGATTCTTGATTCCCTCACAGAGCTTAATTGTTTTCTCCAATCCTTTTCTGCCAGGCATTACAAAATTATCATCCACAAACCAGATTTCATTAATTGCAGGAAAATTTTTCTTTAATTCAATAAGTTCTGCCAAAACATTTTCCGCACTTCTTGCCCTGAATTGTTTTCCGGCAGGGGAAGAGTAAAAACTGCTGATAGAGCAATAACTACAGTTGTTATAACAGCCCCTGCTGGAAGAAATCACAGGCAACCCGCCCTGTTCCAAAACCATTGGCAGGGTGTCTCTCGCAGGAAAAGGAATGGAATCAAGATTTTCAATAAGTGGCCTTAAGTTATTTTCAATTATTTTGCCATTCTGCCTGAAAGCAAGACCTCTAATCCCATAATAATTTCTTTTTTCTTCAGTTGCTTTTGCAAGTTCTAAAAAAGTTTCTTCGCCTTCAAATCTTACAACAGAATCAAAAGTATTTTTCAGGGAAAGAAGCTCTTTATATAAAAAACTCGGATAATGGCCGCCAATTGAAATATGCGCATTGCATCCATTCTTTTTCAGTTCTTTGATTGTTCGAATTACCTGAAAAATTTGTGTTTTCGCTATTGCAGTAAAACCAATCAAATCTGCATCCTGAAGTTGCCGGATTGTTTGCCCTCTTGGAGAGCCAAAAATCTCTTCATCAATAATTGCAACTTGAAAAGAATTGGCGCGCAGATAACTTGCAATGTATCCGATTGCGAGGCTCTCTACTTTTGGAAAATAAACAACATCACTGCTACGCCTGTCCTTCAGGCGGACCAAAGTGCATTTCATTGAAAATCCTTGATTGAAAGAAGCCGGCAATATTCTCAGATTGCTGAATTACTGTGATCTGATGCAGAAGCATACCTTTTTTCATCTGCTTTCTTCTGCCTTTTAGCAAACAAGACTTTAATCCACCTATTCATAGAACCCGC
>JAGVNX010000027.1 GCA_020053055.1 Candidatus Iainarchaeum sp. | reverse complement strand
CCTGCTGTCAAGCGGCAAAAAAAAATTGAAAATCAAAAAAGGCGATTGAAAATGGGCGAAGATGAAGAAGACAGGCCTAAGCGCAGCAAAAAATCTTTTTGGTCAAGTTCAGCAGTATTGCTCTTGTTCTGCATTATTCTTGGCATTATAATTGGCGCTGTTGTTGCGCATCTTTACATTGAGCCATTGTTTGCCCCGCAAATAGCATTGGATTTGAAGCAATGCAAATCGCAGAACTCTTTGTTAAACCAGGAAAACCAGGATTGCTTAAAACAATTGTATTCTTTGGGCATCACGCCCAATGATGCGAACAATCCGCCAAACTGAATTTTTTTTATTTTTCTTCTGTTATTTGCCCGCTTGGGGTTTTTTCCGAAAAAATTTGTGCCTGGAATTTGAATATTCTTGTTTGCTCGCTTTGCCAGGTTGTTTCCGGCAAAAAAGCTTTTTTGCAGCAATTTCTCAAAAGTTCTTCCGAATCCCATTTTTCTTCAATGGCAACTTGTGGAAGAAGCAGGCCGCTTCTCTGGCCTTTCTGGATTATTAATCCGTCCTGCCCAATTTTGATTTTTTTTGGCAGTTCTTTTTTTTCTCCAAGAATTTCTTCTGGTTCTGTTAAAACAGAAACTTCAACCACAATTTTTTCCAATTCCTCTGCTTTCAAAGGCAAAAATCTTGGGTCGTGAAAACCAGCTTCTATTGCGACTTCAATTGTGGCTTCCCAAAGGGGCTTAACGCCATGAGGAAAGCCAATGCAACCCCTTAATTCCTTGCTTGAAAATTCGTTTATTGTGACAAAAACCCCTCTTTCCTTCAAGAATTTGTCATTGCCTGCTTTTTCGCGCCAAAAAGCCCCTGTGGCACTATAATATTCAATGCTTTTTCGCGCAAGTTTCACTAATTCTTTTCCGTCTTCAAGAGACAAAAGTTCAGGCATAAAAACACTTTGCAAATACTGTGTGCCAAACTGTTTTTAATTTGCTTCCAAAAAAAAACAAGCTAACACACAAAAAGCAATTAACTAATTAAAATTAATTCGTTATTAGGGGTTGGTTTTTATTACGAACTTTTTTATACTGGAATTCTTTTAATGATATAATAAAAATCAAAAAATTGTTTTTGGTGTCAACTTGGTTTCAAAAAAAATTTTTGCCTGTTTTTGCATTGGATTTTTTTTCTTGTTAATTTTTTCCGGGGTTTTTGCAATAAGCCCTGTGAAAGCAAATTTTGCGACTGCTGATACAAGGTTTGTTATTTTAAATTTGGATTATGGCCCCCAGATTGCAGTTGACACAGACAATGCAATTAAAATAAGTCTTAGGAACGCTGGCACTTTCATGGCAGTAGCCTATCCTACCGTTTCATGTACAAGCAATAATAATCCGGGCAATGATTGGATTCCGCCAGGTTTTCCAGGGCTATACTTGGAAGGAAACCAGCTTGGTTCTACCACAATAACAATTCCCCAAAACGCTTTGCTGCCTAATGACGTATACTCTTGTGAAATCAAGATTTTCAATTCTGAAACAGGGCTTGCTGATGATTCAAGGTCAATTTTTATTTCCACGCTTGGGCTTGAACAAAGCTCAACTCCAGTTCCGGAAACAAGCGCCTTGTTTCTCCCATTGATAATTGTAATTGTCCTGGGATTGCTTGCATTAAGCAAGAAAAGAAAAAACCAATAATTTTGCCATCGTTTTTTGTCGAACTTTAAGCATGATTTTTAAACCCGTCCAATCCGCTTTTTTTTCATGAAAAAAATTTCAAATTGCTTTTTTGCAGCAGCAATCCTTGTTTCAATTTTTTTTCTTTCAGGCTGTGTTTCAAACGAGCTTTCCGAATCCGAAAGGTTTTTGTGCATTGATTTGAGCAGCAAGGCTTTTGCTTTTGTCCCGAAATGCGATTCGCAGGAAAAATGCTTTTCAGAAGCCCAATCAGGGCTTTTTGATTTTGATTCAAAAACCCTGCCCCAAAGCGCGCAATCACAACTTTTTTTGCTTGAAAACAATCTTGCATCAAGCTGGGTTTTTTTCAACAAAGCAGAAGAAAACATAAAGTCAATCAATTCAATCTGCTCTTCAAAAGAAAATTTGCCAGGCCTTGCTTCACAGGTTAATGAGCTGAACCATAACCTTGCGAACGCTTTTCGCTTTTCAGACAAGGCGAACAAGCTTGCTTTTGCAATTCTTGCAGATGAAGAAAAAAGCCTTGATTCCGAAAAAATTTTTTTGGCAAAAGAAGAGCCGTTGTTCAGCGATTTTATATTATTGAACAACAATTTGAACGATTTGCAGTCGCAAGCCCTTAATCCGGAATCTTTTTCAGGATATTACCTTATTCAAATGAAAAATTTGCAGGATTTAATGCGCAAAACCGGTTTTGAAAAAGATTTTGTTGAAGAAGAAACCCCAATTGATTTTTTCAGGCAGCACGAATCCGAAATAACAGGCGAACCCACTGCAAAGCGCATTTTGAAAATTCCTTTTGTTTCAGAAGCCCTTGATTCTTTCCTGTCTTTTCTGGGCGATTTCCTGAAATTCAATTCAGTTTCAGAAGCCCTTGCAAAAATGCCGGTTTTTGAATATTTGCAGGCATACAACAATCTTTCCGGAACTGAAAATTCTGCAATGAAAAAATTTTCAGAACTCCTGAAATCCGATTCCAGCCACAGAGTGGAATTGCTTGAAAGAAACTCAAAACTTGAAGCCCAAATACAGGAAAAAATAGGCTTTGCTTCCGAAAAAATCGATTTGCTTTCCGCAAGGCAATTTGTTTCTTTTGACGAAAATTTTTTTGCCGAGCTTTATTCCCTTCTCGGGCAGGATTCGCGCATTGAAATCCAAAAATTTTCCCTGCAGGATTTTTCAAATTTCAGGCAAAAAGCCCTTGCAGAGCTTTTGCCAATGCAAATACAGCTCGGCGAACTGAAGCAAAAAAACTTTTTAGGCTCAATCACAATCGGCGAAAGGACAGCCTCGCTAAAAAAATTCGATTCAGGCATTTCTTCCCTGGCAGAAAACCTTTTTTTCCTCGAATCAGAAACAGCTTCCGGCCTTGAAGTGCTCTGCAAAGAAAAAATAGAAAAGATTTCGGATTTTCTTGGCAAACAAGAAAACCAGGACTTGGTTTTTCAGGCCGCATCGGATTTGATGGCAAGGATGAAATTCAGGATCTCCGAATTCAACGGCTCGGATAATTTTGACAAAAAGCTTTTTTTGTGCAAAAACATAATAGAAGAATTCAATGATTTCAAGCTTTCAATCCAGGATTCGCAGGAATACTTGCTTAAACAAGAATTGTCCCTGGACAATTGTTTTGATTATCTTGGCAAAATTTTTTCTTCAAAGCAAACAACCATTGACCTTTCGGATTTCCAATTGAGGCTTGAAAAAATAAAGCAAATTGAAAAGCCGTATTCCGACTTTGAAAGCGTGAAAAGATTCTGCAATTCCCTGAAAAACGACACGATTAATTACCTGAACTTTAGCCAGGAAATAATTGAATTAAAAAAAAGCTTTTTGCATTCGCAGGAACTCCTGGAAAAACTCGTTCTGGTCAGCGAACATTCCCAGCATTCTTCTTCAGGCACTGCGCTTTCTGATTTTAAATCAAAGCTTTCAAGCATTGCAAAATATTTTTCAGGAAACTCAATTATTTTTGAAAAAGCCCTTCCTGTACTGCCAGAACTCAGAGAAAGCGCGTTTTCCCTTGAAAATTTACTTGAAAAAGAATTGGACAAGGCAATAGCGGATTTTGCGTCAAAAAATTCTTCAACAGAATATTTTTTTGATTCAACCCCGGAACTGGGCAAGGATTTCAATGCGCGCACAAGAATAACAATAAGCAACCCGTTCCAGGCAACAAGCCAGGTTACACTCAAAATCCAGTTTTCAACAGGTTCAAATGCACTCGCAGGCCTGCCAAAAAACATGTTTTTTTCCGAAGGCTTTCTTTTCATTGACCTTGAATCCCTGCCATTGGGAATTTCTTTTTTTGAATTCCAGTCAATGCAAAAAATTTTTTTCGAAGAAGAAACAATTGTGCTGAGCGCAACAGAAACCGCAATTGCCCTGGAAAAAAAAATTTTGTTAAAGCCAAATGCGGGCTTGCCGCGCTTAAAAATAGAAACAAAACTCGCTGATTCGGAAGCAGATGCCTTTGGCATTTTCATTTTATCAAAAAGCAAGGTTTCAGCTTTTTCCCTGAGCGGAAACACTGTTTCTTTTTTCATTGACAATCCAATGCCAAGCCAATTGGTTGAAATATATTTTTCAATTCCAAAAGGAATTGACGCTTCAATTGAACTGGCTTTTTCAAGGCAGGCCGACCAGAACAATTTTGAAAGCGGTTTCCAGATTTTAATAAAAAACACCCTGCCAATCGCAATTGAAGGCGCTTCATTTTCGCTTTTCCTTCCGCTTGATTCGGAAAAAATAACAAGTTTTTCTGTTTTTGATTCAACAGGCAAAAAAATTCCGTCAAAAATCAATGCAGGCAAATTATTTTTTGAACTCAAAAAAATCAATCCTCTTGAAACAAAAAAATTCGAACTGATTCTGGCCTACAGGGATAGCACTGGCTTTTGGCTTGAATTCCTGGAAAAAACAAGGCAATCAGCAGCCTTGCTTTCAAGCCAGCAGGGAAAAGACTGGCTTGCTGAACTTTCCTCTTTTTCAGAAGAAGACTTAAAACAGGATTCAAAAATCTCGCGCCTTGTTTCAATTGCACGCGAAATTTCAAAAATAACATCCGAAGAAAGCCTGAAGCAAAGTGCAGCGGAACAGTTTTTTCCCCTGAAGCTCAAAATAGAAGACCAGATTTTCCTGCTTGAATCAAACGCCCTGCTTATGCAAAAAACAGGCTTTTCCGAAAAACAATTGGCAGGCGCACTGGCAAGCGCAAAAAGCCTTGTTGAACAGGCAGACTTGCTTTTTAATTCCGGTTCTTTTGAAGAAGCCATTAAAGTGCTTTTCAAGGCAAACTCTGCCCTGCAGCAAACAGATTTCCAAAGCTTTTCAAAAAAACTTTTGGCGCAAAAAGCAAAGCTCCTTGAAAAACCGAATAATTTTTGGTCACAATTAGGCTCTTTGAATGAAACAGAAAAATTTGCCAAAGACCACGATTCATTGCTTTTAATGGACTCAGAAATAGAGAACAGCATTGGAACAGGCGATTTCAACAAGGCTGTTTCTTTGCTTGATTTGCTTGGCCAAAAGTCTGCCTTGTTCGCTTCAAAAACAGAATCTTTTTTGTCTGAAAAAGCAAAAGCAATTTCCGCAAGAATAGATTCTTTTGCCAAATCGCTTTCAAAAGGCATTCCCGAAAAAATTTCTTCCCTGCATTCCTTGCTGGAAAGCGTTCCGGAAGAAACAGTTTCAAAACTCAATTATGTTGCCCCGATTTCAAAAGAAAGGCTGCAAAAACTTGAACTCCAATTAACTTCACTCCAGGCGCCAAAGCTTTCTGAACAAGCCCTTTCTTTCAAGGAACTTGTTTCAAACAAACAGTTTTCCGAAGCATTGAAAAAATTCTCCGAATTTGAATCCGAATTTGAAAAAAAAGAAACAGAACTGGATTCCATTGGCTCAGAGCTAGATTCCGCAATTTCCTCTCTGAAAGAAGACGCGGCTTCAGCATTAAACAAAGCCTCTCTCGCATTGGGTTCAGGGCAATTCAATGCAGAAGCAATGGAACTGATTTCAAAATCAAAAACAAGTTTTGAAAAAAACAATTTTTTGAAGTCAATTGCATTCGCAAACGCTGCAACAGCAATGCTTGCAATGCCAAAAACGCAATTCGACATTCCAATTTTCCTTTTCCCTGTTTTAATCGGAATCTGCCTTGTTTTTGCAGTAAGATACAAAAAAAACCAGGCAAAAGAAAAAAAATTGGAATTCAGAAAAATACTTAAAAACAAAAATTCAGAATAAAAAAAATTTCCTACTTGCTTTTCATTATGTAAATATACACTGCTATCCCGATTATTACAAGAACAATTACGGCAATGATTTCCAGGCTTATTCCTGGCTGTTCAAAAACAAGCTTTGAATTTTCGCACTTTATTTCAGCATAATTCAAATCCGGATAAACAAGCTTGCAGCCAATGTCAAAGGAACCAGCCTGGCTTGCAGTCGCATCAAAATTAAACTGGATTGTTTCTCCAGAAGCAATAGTTTCAATAGTCCTTGTTTTGTCCCCCAAAATGCTTATCTCCGGAGGAGTATTGATTGACACTTCAATATTATGCAGCCTGTCTTTTCCCCTGCTTGTAACATTAAGCGTCAAAGGCACTGTCTGCCCCAACTGGTAAATTTCCTTTTCTTTTCCGATAAAAGCATCAATTTTTTTTTCAGGGTCCCTGACTTTTATTGTAGCCTGGCTTGAAAAAATGGCTTCATCCTCTCCAAATTCATTAACATAATAAACAGCTGCAGGCGGCAAAGTAATGCTGCCCAAAACCCTTGGCTTTATTACATAATCAATTTTTATGCCAGTGCCGGGGGCAATTGTTTTCTGGGCATAGGCTTTTCCTTCAATAAAAACAAAAGCTTTTTTTTCTTCAGCAATAGGCCTTGCATATTTAAGCTCAATATCAGCAGGGCCGGAACCCGCATTATGTAGACTTACTGTTATTTTTACTTTGTCGCCTATTACTATTTCGTCTTTATCCGCTGTTGTCACAAAATAATCTGCTGTTGTAAAAGGATAGCTTTTGCCGAATTGGGCTGTTTTGTACAAGCCTATTTTTGAGGCATTCTTTAAATTTATTGCCGCAGTGCTGTTCGAAGAATGCAGGCAGATATCAGCACGATTTGTTCCGCTCGCAAGATTTTCTTTTGGCAGCCAGATTCTGCGCCAGCATTGGTTGTCAGCGCACTTGAATTCTGTGCTCTTTGTTTCAGCAACAGGCACGCCATTTATGTTAACATCAAGTTTTGCGGCTTCCGAGGCAACAGGCAAAAAATCTGCGTTCAAGGACAAAATAGGATAATTTTCTTTTGCAAATATATTGTAGTCTGAAGGAAAATCAAACTCAATAAAAGTGCAGGCAGTGCTATTCGGGCTGTCAATTGAAAAATTTGAATAGCCCAAATCCTGAAAGTTTTTTTCAAAAACAGTTTCCGCGCTTGCAATTTGCACAAAAAACGCCAGCAAGCAAAAAGCTAAAAATATTTTTTTGAACATTTGCACCCCGTTTCTTGTAATCTTATTAACTGCATAAATTATTTAAGGATTCTGTTTCTAAGCAGCTTTAACAATGTACAGTATTGAACGGCCTTCTCTGGCTGCAGAATCTTTGTCAACAATTATTTTTGCTTTTCTGCGCAACAATTTTTCCAGTTCCTTTTTGGCTTGCCAGGCAATCCTGTTTGGAATATCAAAAGCAATCATCCCTTCAGGCCTGATTTTTTGAAACAGCCTTTTGACATAAAAAGCGCCTTGCACGATTTTTTCCTTTTGCAGGAGTGCATTGCGTTCCCAAAAGAAATGGCGCAATCCCCAATTTGAAAAAAGCAAATCAACAGAATTATCTTTTAAATAACGAAGGATATCTTCTTGTGTTGCTTGGACTAATTTTGCATTGTCAATGCCACTCCATTCTTTGAAAGAATCCTTTGAAAAGCCATAGGCCGCGATTTTTTTTCCGAATTTTTTTGCCAATTCTGAAATTGCCCTGCCGTTTCCACAGCCCCAATCCACTGTTACAACGGGGCGTTTTGCCTGTTCAAACCTTGTTTCAATAAAACTTGTTTTTCCAAAAATCCGGAAAAATTTTTTTTCTATTGTTTTATAACTGGTTTCTTCAAAATTCCATTTTTCCCTTGCCCTGTATAGCCTGCGCGAAAAGTGCTTTGATTCTGCCGGCGCCCTGTATACTTCTGTTTCCAAAAATTCTGTTCTCTCGCGCCTTTTGCGCCCTTTTCCAAAAACAGGCATTTTACAATTATGTTTAATTGCGTTTAAAGCCTTTTTGCGGGCCTGTTTTGATGGCTTTTGCAATCTCCGCAATTGTTTTCTTTAATTCTTTGTTGTTTTGCATTTCAAAGATTTTTTGTTTTGCATAATTGCGCTGGGCATGCTTTTTGCAGTAATCAATTCCTTCGCACAAAACATTGTCCTGAATCTTGAATTCGGGATAGTGCCTTGCCCTAAGCCTTTCTTCAAGGATGTCGGGAGAAACCCGCAATAAAACCACGATATCTGAATTCAATTTTGCTTCGCACAGCAAATGGCCTTCTATGATAATGTTTTTTTTCTTTTTGAGCAATTTGTTCATTTCTCTTGCCATTTTTCCAAGTGGCACAACGAGTTCCTGAAGCTGCTTGTCAAATTTTCCAATTTTTTTTTCCTCACAAAAATCCCTTTCATTGATTACTTTATATTCGAGTTTTTTTGCAAGCAATTTTGCAACAAGGCTTTTGCCTGTTCCGGGAGTTCCTGTAATTATTATGCGCATTAGAGAAAATTAGTTCAAAGAATTTTTAATGTGAGTGCACTTGTGAGCTGAAGTGAACTGCAATTTACGCTAGCAAATTGTTCTTTTTCCTGGGTTTTTCTTTTTAAGAAAAAGTTAAAGGGGTGAAGGGGACTTACTTTCCAAATTTCTTGCTAAAAGCAGGTGCGTTGTCGGAAAGCAAAGTGCCCCCTTTGCTCAAAGTCTTGCCTAGCTCAGATGCCTTCTCCAAATTGAATTTAGAGCAGTTGTTGAAAACTGTTGGCATATCTGATCTCAGGGAATAGTAAGATTAAACTCCTTTAAATACTTTTCGGTGAAAATAAGGCAGATTTTAACTCCTTTTAGTTATAATGGAAAAAAAATGCCTTCATTTCAAAAAAAGAGCCGAAATTAGCCTCTTTTCTTATGTATATGTGGGTTTTTTTTGCGAAATTTTTTTTTGAAAAAAAATCAAAAAAATCTCGTTATGTAGTAACTGATTTTTGGAAAACACTTTTTTAGAAAAAGAAAAAGATTGTTTCTTGAAATTGCAATTTCCATAAAAGCATTTTGAAACAAACAAAAAAAGAAAACAATTCATGGCAACAACCAGTTTGCACTTGACATAATGATTAAAAACTTGCATGAATACTATTTTTCCATGAGTATTTTGCATTGGTTTCGTAGACAAAAGGAAACAAGCCTTAGGTTTCCAAAATTGGAGCCATTTTGTTCCCAAATCTGGGACATGCCGACAGTGGAATCACACAGCGTTCACCAGTCCTGTGTGCCTCAAGATGCGCGCTTGTTTCAAAAGCTTGGCATTTTACCGAAACAAAAAATTCTGTTTTTTGCCGGTTGTTATGGCGATTGGGCAGGGCAGTTAGCACAGCAATGCGAAGTTCATTATACCGACATCAGCAAGTCAATGACTAGATTTGTCAAAACCCAGCGACCGGAGCATATTCGATCATTTCGGACACGGCCGGCTGAATTGCAGCCCCGCAGGCCATTTCGCTATGATTGGAGTTTTTCCTTCGAGCCACATCCCTTAACGGGTAGCAAAGGCAGTCCATTTCGATTAGCTTTGCTGCGCTCTCTGCTAAATACACGTGGAGCCAAAATTGTTTTCAAGCCTTATTCTTTACAATCCTCTAATTTTCAGGAAATGAAAGAGGTAGCCAAAATTTATGGAGCAAAAGCACGTTCACGGCTCGTCATAATTCGAAGTAAGGAAGTTCATGCAGGAGTCAAATTAGAGGTCATGACGCTTGAAACCAATTCTAAAGCGAGGAAAAAAGCTGCTTTGGATGTAAAAGTTTTGCACCATTTAAACTGGGCTTATAAGAGAGGAAAATCTGTTTCAAATGAGGAATTGGCTAGGCTCACAGGCGCCAGCATTCATGAAATTGAAAAAAGCAGGGAACGATTAAGCGCAGTATAAGGGAGTGTAAATGGGAGTGTAAGGGAGTGTAAATAATTTTGCTGATTGCAAGGCGCTTTTTAACTGTTCAGCCTGGAAAATTTTGCTAACAACTGGCAAGGCTTTCTTAGCTTGAATAAATTTTGCGGGTGTTTTTTTAATTTGTTTGGTTGTTGGTTTTTTGTGAATGCCTTCCAAATCTTTGCGGCAATTCAAGGTTTTGGCGCAATCGCCTTCTTTTTCTTTGTATGATGTTTCTTTGAAGGAAAATGTTCCTTCTAATTTTTGTTCTTTTGTTGTTTCAACTCCTGAAACAAGAAAATTGGTTACAGACCCGTTTGTTATTGGCTGTTCTTACCGCAAAGCACTGCGAAAAGCCGCTTTTTGTGCTCTTGGCCATTCTTCTATTCTGCAAATTTTGAAGAAAGCCCAAGAAACTAAGCTGAATGTCCTGCATTTTTTGCGCGGTGGCTTGTCTTATCAGTTGCTGGAAGCATTGAATGACCTTGGCTTTGAAAATGCAAAAGGCTCTTTTATGTCTTCCGAGCGCACATTTGTGAAAAAAAATTCTGCTGATGAAAAACATTGGATCATTCAAAAAGACCAGTACGTGGAATTAACATTGGAAGAAGGCTCTGTGCTGTTAATTGGCGATATTTGTGCAAGCGGTTCAACATTGAAAGCAGGGCTTGCCAAGATTGCCCAGCGTTATTCCGGGTTGTCATGGCAGGAATTGCCTTCTTTTATTCAAGAACATTTGGTTACTGATATTCATCCTTTGCATGAAAAAGAAAAGCCTAAAGGCTCTGTCAGGCACATAATTTATTTTACCACTGGCAATGCAAATGCTGAACTGGTTCTTGCTGAATATCACGGTTTTTTTGAATCTATTTTTCCAAATTATTCCGGCACAACAATTGTTTTTATTGAAGCAATTTTTCATGTTGCGGATTCAAGCAATCCTGTTTTTAATGGGGAAATTGGCACTGATTTAGTGCCTTGGAAAATGCCTGCTGCTGCTCCGGAGTATGAAAAAGAATTGCAGAAAAATCCTCTGGCTGCTTTGGAGCAATGCGTAGTGTATGATGGCGGCAGCCGTTCATTCAATTCTATTGTTTATTGGGCTTCTTTGAGGAAATATGCTGAAAAAGTGCAGGCTTCTTTGAATCAGGGAAAAACTGCTTTTGACCTGGTTTTTGACCGCTGGGATTATGCTGGAAAATTGCCTCTTGCAGTGCAAGAAAACCTGAAAAAACCTGTTACTGGAAAAGAATGGGTGGAAAAGCGCTTGAAAGCAATTGAACAATGCGAAAAAAGCTGATTTTTTCTGTTGCTTTTCAAGAATAATCTTCAAAAAAGTGTTCAACATAAATTTTTTTTTAAACTAAAAAGCAGTCTTGTTTTTGCCAATTTCATTTTTTTCCTTTCGAAACAGGAGTCATTGCCAGTTCTTTATTGGGCAAAATAAGAGATACAAAAAGAATTTAAGGCAAATTTTGGGCTTATTCAAGCAGTTTGAAGAATTCTTCCTTGTTCATTTTTAAGTCTTGCTTGATTATTTTTGTTAAGAGTTTTATTCTGATTTCTTTGTGCATTGGCAGCAAAGTTGTTTTTCCATTTGCATGCTCAAAGAATACATGAGAACCTCTTTGCCTGGCCTCTTTAAAACCAAGCTTGTGCAAGGCATTCAGAACATTGCGAAGCTTGACAGAATTAGGCATAAACTGAAACCGTTTCAATTGAAACAAAACCAGTTTTTTGCTTGGTTTTCTTTTCAGTTTCAACTTCCAGGCACAATGCTATTGCTTCCTTAATATTTTCTAAAACTTGTTTTTTTGTTTTGCCTTGAGTATGGCAGCCCTGTAAAGCAGGCACATCTGCGACAAACCAGCCGTCTTCATCTCTTTCAATAATAACAGTAAAATCCTTTTTAGCCATTTAAACTACAAATAATATGTATGAGGCAATTCTAATAAAAAACTTTGGAATTCAAAAAGAAAAATATGGCTTAGAGCAGTTCAGAATCGTTG
>JAGVNX010000016.1 GCA_020053055.1 Candidatus Iainarchaeum sp. | reverse complement strand
GGAAAATCTGGCTTCTCCCCTTAACAACCCCTTACCAATTGCCTGCGATTCATCTCCGCGCTAAAGCGCGGCAAAGGGTTCTCTCGGCACGGACTCTAACCCAAAAAATTTTTTTACAAACAATGCAAGAAACCGATTTTGTCCAACGATTCGAGGTAAAACATATTGATACTCTTGCCAGGGCGCTTGCATATATCGGGCCAACCGGAAGGGATATTCAACGAACAATCCGAAACTTTCAATCGCCGCAAGGAAGAGAAATGTTCGAATTCCTAGAAAGAAATGGCCTAATCGAAACCCATCATGGCGGTGGAAAAGTAGTGTATCTTCGGAGAGGATAAATAAAAATTTTCAGGGCTAGGAGTTCATTTTTTTGTTTTTTTTGCTTTTTGCCATTTGCGCTTTGTTTCTTTTTTGTCAGGCTTAATCATTTCTTTTGCTTCTTTTGCGTATTCTTTTGTTTCGGATTTTATTTTGGTTTCTTCTGCTGAAATGTCTTTTTGCCTTTCAACAAGGGCTTTTTTCAAAAAACCTGATTTTAAATTTATTTTTGAAACTGTTTTTTCAAAATCCTTTTTTGTTATCAAGCCGCTTTTTTTCTGCCTTTCAATTTCTGACAGTGTCCTTTTAAGGGCCTGAATTTCAAAGCGCATTTTGTCTACCTTTATTATTGTCTGGCTCAGGGTTTCCTTGTCAGAATCGATTTCATGATTCCTGTTTTCAAGAATTGAATTCATTTCCAAATATTTTGCATAGGAAATTTTTTTGCCTGCAAACAGCTTGTCAAGCCTTGCTTTTGCCTTGTCAAGATTTATTTTTTTGTTTTCTGCGTTTGAAACAAAAGCCTGCCTGCGCATAAAAAACAATAATGCGGCAAGGCAGATTATTATTGCGACAAGGACTGCAACGATAATCGGATTTACTGTGTTTAAAAAATCAAAATGCGTGTTTTCCAGGAGCTCTGCATCAGGAATAGCGGAATAATATTGGCTTGCAATTTCTGATGCATTGAAAATTGATTCGGAGAGAAAAACAATTGAAATCCCGCTTTGCGCCATTTCAAGAGCCTGGGCATTCAGGCCTTTTGACTTGTAAAAATCAATTCCCTGCAAAAAATAATTGGCGTGGTCAAAATAAAGCCTTACCCAGACAAAACCGGTTTCTTCTGCATCAATTTTTTTCTGCAAATCAGAAACTTTTTGCCTTAACACTGATTCTAATTCGTTCAAATCCTTGTTTTTTACAAAATTTTCTGCATTTGACAATGCAAAAGCCGAAGCTGCGTCAAAAAGGGAAGCAGTGCTCCAGCCAAGGGCTTGCGATTTTTTGGCTGTTTCAATTCTTCTTGTTATGTCTTCAGCTGAATCTTGTGAAATTGAAACAAGATTGTTTTCTGCATTCATAATTAAAGTATTTATTTCGTCATTAAACATTGGCTTTGAACTGACTTTTCTTGCTGATGTTTGCGCCAGAGAAGAAAAGTCTTTTGCAACAGAAAGCCAGGCAACTGCAAATTCGTAATCTTGCAATTCCTTAAGGGAGTTGGCTATGTCCCCGCTGATATTAATTACAATTGTTTTTTTGTCCAGCAGGGAATCAATTTTTTGTTCTGCCCAAGCCAGCCTTTGCTGTGCTGCAATATGCCATTCCCAGTTTTCTATTGGAACAAAATCGTTCAAATCTTTTTGCAGGTTATTTGCCTCTTTTTTCAGGCTTAGCAGTTTCAAATCCAAAAAAGTTGAAGAAGAATCAATAAGGGAAGGGTTTTGGCTCAAGTCATCAACAAACATTGCATCAACCTGCGCCAGAAAAGCATAGTTTGCAGCACTGTAAAAATAATTTTGGTCAAAAAGCATTTTTGCATCCTGCAAATTTTTTTCAGCGCTGGTTAATGCTGCAAGCATTGTTTCAATGGCATCAGCATTATTCAAAAGCGTCCCTGTAAGGCTTTTTCTCGCATTGGTAAGCGTTTCCGAAGCCCTTTTAATGTAGCCCTCTGTCAAATCGTGCATTTTGTAAACAGCACTGGAAGCAACAAAGGGCTTTGGCACAAAATTAGGCAATTCCTGCCTTCCAGCATTTACATCAATGCTTTGAATATCGGAAAAAGCATACGTTAAAACCTGGTCAATATTGCTTACTTCAACAACTTTCATGCTCCAATTAGCCTGGGCATAATCAATAAGATTAACATATTCGGCGCCATTCTGGGTTTTCATAATTTGCTTTGATTCGCCGGCAGGAATCATGAACAATTTTATTCCAATGCGCGCAGCTTCCTGTGCTTTTTTGATGACACCGCCAACCTGGCCAACACCGCCTTCAGTTGTTATTGTGCCTGTAAGCCCAACATTATCCGGAATGTGCCTGTCAGTAAGCATTGAAATCGTAAGCAAAGCCATTGCTGCTCCAGCACTCGGGCCGTCAACAAGCGAGGCACTGCTGTTAATGTCAAACTTGTAATCAAAAGAAGAAACATTTTTGAAATAATTCTTTGCAACTTCAACAGCTGCTTTTTCAGTTGTCTGGGTAGAAGTGCCGATAAGGGGTTCAACGCTGCTCCAAATTTTTCCAGAGCCTTTTTCAATCGTAAGGCCAAGGTCGGCAGTCATTGCTGTTTGGCCGTCTTCAGTGACAGCAAAAACCTTCAAGGTATCGTGCGGTATGACTGCAAATGCGCTTGAAAACAAAAGCAGAAAACAAAGCAGAAAAAGCATTTTTTTCAGCAAAAATAACACCGATTAAATATAAGAAAAAAGAATTTAAAAATTAAGCGGGTGGGGAAAAAAATTGTTTGGTTTAATTTTCTTTGAACCATTCAATTGTTTTTTTTATGCCTTCCTGCCAGGGAATTTGCGGTTCCCAATGGATTTTTTCTTTTGCAAGGGAAATGTCAGGCTTTCTTCTTTTTGGGTCGTCGTTTGGCAGGGGTTTTTTAACAAGTTTTGATTTTGAACCAGCCAGTTCAATTATTTTTTCAGCCAAGTCAATCATTGTAATTTCAACAGGATTGCCAATGTTAACAGGGCCGATAAAATCAGAATTCATTAATTTAACCAGCCCATCAACCTGGTCTGATACATAACAAAAGCTTCTTGTTTGCTTTCCCTCGCCGAAAACAGTTATCGGCTCGTTTGCCAAAGCCTGTTTTATGAATGTCGGCACTGCCCTGCCGTCATCCTTGCGCATTCTCGGCCCATATGTATTAAAAATCCTGGCAATGCGCACTTCAAGGGCGTATTTTCTGTTATAGGCCATTATAAGCGATTCTGCAAAGCGCTTGGATTCGTCGTAGCAAGACCTTTTGCCATTAGGATTGACATTTCCCCAATAGGATTCTTTTTGAGGATGGACAAGAGGGTCGCCATAAACTTCTGAAGTGGATGTTTGCAAAAACCTGGCTTTTTTTTCCAGGCAAAAATCCAAAAGGTTTTTGACTCCCAAAGAATTTGTCATAAGAATCTCAATTGGAATTTTTGCAAAATCAATCGGGCTTGCAGGGGAAGCGCAATTATAAAGCTGTGAAACAGGCTCCTTTAATTCCAATGGCTCTTGGACATTGTGCTCCAAAAAAGAAAAATTTTCAAATTTGCAAAGCAAGCCAATATTTTGCCTTGAACTGCTGGAAAAATTGTCAATGCCAATAACCTTGTTTTTTTCTTTCAAAAGCCTTTCAGCCAGATTGCTTCCAATGAAGCCGGCTGCACCGGCAACAATAATTGTTTTCACAAAATCAACTTCTTTTTTCCGTGTTTTTTGAACCATTCGGCAGTAATTTTCATTCCTTCTTCAAAGCGGGTTTTAGGAATCCAGCCAAGCTCTTTTTTTGCAAGAGAATTATCAAGAAAAATCCTTTTAACTTCGCCAGTTATTTGCGGCTTCCTGATTGCTTTTCCATCGAACCCAAAAAAATCCTTTAGAAATGCAAAAATCCTGTTTACGGAAACTTCCTCGCCGGTTCCAATATTAAAAATGTGGCTTTTTGTTTTTTTCGTCAATGCCAAAAAATTAGCTTCCGCAACATCCTTTGAAAAAACAAAATCCCTTGTCTGTTCGCCGGAACCAAAAATAAAAGGATTTTTGTTCTGCAACAGGGCCTCGGAAAAAATTGAAATCACTCCGGCTTCGCTTTTTGGATTCTGCCTAGGCCCGAAAACATTTGCATAGCGCATTGCTGCAAAATCAAGGCCAAAATTTTTCCAATAAGAATAAGCATATTCTTCAAGCGCGATTTTCGAAGCGCCATAAGGGGAAAGCGGCTGCAGCGGGTGGCTTTCAGGAACAGGCAATTGAAGAGGTTCTCCGTAAACAGCGCCTCCTGAAGAAGCTAAAACAATTTTTTCAATTGAAAACTTTTTGCAGGATTCTAGAAGATTCAGGGAACCGATTATGTTCACGTCTGCATTGAAAAATGGGTTTTCAATTGATTGCCTTAGATTCATGTGCGCTGCAAGGTGGACAACAAAATCCGGTTTTTCTTTTGCAAAAACCTTTTCAATGGCAGTTTTGTTCCGGATGTCAATTTTGTGAAAAGCTGCTTTTTTGTTAATATTTTCTTTTTTGCCAAGGAAAAGATTATCAACAATGCAGACATAAAATCCTTTTTCAACCAAAAGGTCAACAGTTGTTGAGCCAATAAACCCTGCGCCGCCTGTAACCAAAATTTTTTGCATAGTAACCAATTTATTGGCATTATTAATTAAAAAACATAAAGTCTGCTTAAAAATTGAAAAATTTTGAATCAATCAGGGACAAATTCTTTTTTCGCTTTTTCAAGCGCAGAATGCCATCCAATATCAAACCATTTTTCATAATAAGTGTAGCCAAAAACAATGTTATTTTGAACAAGCCAAATCATAAAGTAACCCATTTTGTCAGGATTGTTTCCCTTGCCAATATACTGCCTGAGAAGCTTCACCTGTTCCCTTGGAAAAAAATAAATTCCAAGCGATGTCAACGTACTTTTTGGATTTGGGTCTTTTTCCTGGAAAAGCACAAATTTGTTTTTTTTGTCAATTACGGCAATTCCCTGCTCCCTTGCAACTTCCATGCTTTTGCTGTCCCAAAGGGCATTTACAACAGTTTTCTTTTCCCTGAAAAAATTGAAGGCAGGCAAAAGCGAAAAATTAAACAGGTTGTCACCTGCAATAACAAGCAATTCATCGTCAATTTTTTCATTATCTATCACAAACTGTATGTCGCCAATCTGCCCTAGCCTGTTTTCATTGCTTGTTGTGCCATCATTCAAAATTTTTAAAGGAATTCCCGCCTTGTTTTCAAAGCCTGCGAACCAGTCTGTGAAACATTTGTAAAATTTTGCGTTTGTTACAATGAAAATCCCGTCAACAGAAGGCAACTGGCAAATTTTATTGATTATGTGCTCTAAAATCGGCTTTTCCCTGACAGCAACCAATGCCTTTGGAAAATCAGTTGTAAGAGGATAAAGCCTCGTTGCGTATCCTGCTGCAGGAATAATTACCTTCAATTATTACCGCCTTTTTCACTCAACACAATTGTCTGTCTTGATTCCCATTCCAAAATACTTGAAGCCAATAGACGCCATTTTTTTGGAATCAAGGCAATTTCTGCCGTCAAAAAGAAAAGGAGCCTTCATAGACGCCTTGACTTTCTTGAAATCCAATTCCAGGAATTCAGGCCATTCTGTCAAAACCAGCAATGCATCAGCATCTTTTGCAACAGCATAAGCATTGCCACAAAATTCAATTTCCTTGATGTCTGCCTTGGCCCGTTCCATTGCAACAGGGTCAAAAGCAGAAATTTTTGCGCCCTCGCCCTGAAGCATTTTAATAATGTCAATGCTCGGGGCAAACCGCATGTCATCAGTGTTCGGCTTGAAAGCCAGGCCCAGAACACCGATTTTCTTGTTATTCAGGTTCCACAATTGCTGCTCAACCTTTTTAACAAAAATCTTTCTCTGGCCCTGGTTTATTTCCTGGACTTCTTTCAAAAGCCTGAAATCATAGCCTTTTTTTTCGGCAATGCGGATGAATGCCTCAACATCCTTTGGAAAGCAAAAACCGCCATAACCAATTCCGGGGCTCAAAAAAGATTTTCCAATCCTTGCATCAAAGCCCATGCCCTCGGCAACCAGCTTCACATCAGCGCCGGCATTGTCACAAATGTTTGCAATGGCATTGATAAAGGAAATCTTTGTAGCCAAAAAACTATTGCTCGCATGCTTGATTATTTCAGCGCTCTTGACATCAGTAAACAAAATCTTTGCCTTCAAAGGGGCATAAAGTTCCCCCATTATCTTGCGGGCATGCTCGCTGCTTGTTCCAACAACAATCCTGTCAGGCATCATAAAATCCTTGACAGCAGAGCCTTCCCTCAAAAATTCAGGATTGCTTACAACCTCAAAAACAATGTTGTAAGGAGTATACTGCTTTAAAACAGCGGCAATTTTCTCCCCAGTTTCAACAGGCACAGTGCTCTTTTCAACAACAATCTTTGGCTCAGTGGCTGTTTCGGCAACTGCCCTTGCAACATTCTCAACAAAACTCAAATCAGCATCCCCATTCGGCTTTGGCGGAGTGCCAACAGCAATAAAAATAATTTTTGTTTCATTAATCGCCTTTTTTATGTCAGTAGTGAAAAAAAGCCTCTTTGCCTTCACATTTTTTTCAATAAGCGGCTCAAGGCCTGGCTCGTAAATGGGGCACTGCCCAGAATTAAGAATGTCAATTTTTTTCTTGTCAATATCAACGCAGAAAACCTTGTTGCCCATGTCTGCAAAACAAGTGCCGGCAACCAAGCCAACATAACCCGTGCCTATAACAGCAATATCCATGCCTAGAACCACCTTAAAAAATAAAACTCTAAAAAATTAGTTTAGAAAAGATTTTTAAACTTAAGATAGAATCATACATAGTATGATAAGGTATGAAAATTTTTATTTTTGTACCAAACAAAGGGTTTCTGCATGAACAGGGCAAGGGTTACAATCACAATCAAGGAAGACATCCTGAAGCAGGTTGGCAGGCTTGTTGACGGCATTACAATAAGAAGCAGGAGCCAGGCAATTGAATATCTTTTAAGCAAATTTTTATCGGATTTCAGGCTGAAAAATGCTTTTCTGCTTGCAGGCGGAAAAAAAAGCAATCTGCTCCTGAACAACCAGCCAAAATTTTTGGTGAAAATCCGCGGCAAGCCAATAATCCAATGGGTTCTGGAGGAAATCAACAGCTATAATGTGAATAATTTTATTGTTTATTCGGATAGTTTTGCCTCTGAAATAGAAAAAGAAATTCGGGAAAAAAATTTGGCTTTTGCAGTGGACTTTTTATCTGGTGAAAAAACGGTTGGAACAGTAAAGGCGTTGCTCATGGCAAAACAAAGGCTTAAAGACACGTTTTTAGTGGCTTATGCGGATACAATTGCATCAGTAAACCTGAATGACATGCTTGCTTTCCACAGGAAAAACAATGCCCTTGCAACAATGGCCTTGACGACAGTAAGCAATCCAAAAGATTTTGGAGTTGCTGTCCTGCAGGGGAACAAAATAGTGGAGTTTGCGGAAAAACCAAAGCGTGAGGCGCACTCATACCTTGTAAACGCAGGATATTTTTTGTTTGAACCCGAAATTTTCAAATATCTTGGGAAAGGAATGCAGAGCATTGAAAAAGACCTGTTTCCAAGACTCGCGGAATTGGAATTGCTGTTCGGCTATCCCTTCCAGGGAAAATACTTTAACATCAACAACAAAAAAGATTTGGAAAACGCGATTGCCATGCTATAAAAAAAACAGCCTATATTTTTTTCAAAAATTTTTCCAATAACTTTTTTTCATCCAAAATCTGCTGTTCGCTGATGTTTGAGGAATGTTCAAAAATCAGGGGAATTCTTTTTATTTGGGGAATTGTTTTCATAAAAGCAATTGATTCTTCAGAGGGAAGAGGCAAATGCTCGTCAAGCTTTATTGCCACTGAATTTGGCCTGCTGAAATGGACATGCATCTGGATTATTTTTTCCTTAAGCCCAAGAATTTCTTCCAGCCGCTGTTCGCAAAGCGCATGGCCCATGTCAAAAAGCAATCCTGCTCTTGGGAATTCCGAAAAAAATGCTTTAAAATCTTTTTGTGAATAAATCGCGGGCTTGAAAATGCCCATTGGAATATTTTCAAGCCCAAAGCCAATCCCGGTGTTCTCGCTGAGCTCAAGGGCAAATTTAACTGCGGAATAAATCCCTTTGACAGCCTGCTTTTTTGGAATGATTTTGCCTGTTTTTGCGCAATCCATTCCCATTTTTTTATTGAAAAGCGCTTCGGAAAGATAACCCGGGTGCACAGTAACACAAACCGCCTCTACAAGCTCTGCTGCCTTGAACATATCTGCAAAGATTTTTTTGTTTTCCCTGGCAAGGCCGAGTGAAAGGTTAAACCAATAGTGCCTTTTCAACGGGGGAAACATTCCGTGGACAGTGAAATTCATTTTTGGAAAATCCTTTTTTATCTTTTTAAGATTTTTCCAAATGTCTTTTTCAAAAGAATGCGCTGCGCCAAGCTCTGCTGTTTCAAAGCCAAGCTCGTTGATTTTCTTGACTGCATTGTAAACCGAAAATTTTTGGAATGCATAATAGCTGGAACTCAAACCGACAAGCCGCAAAAAAACCCACCTGAGAACATATTTGTGCCAAACCATTAAAAAACATTTTAATTAATAATACAATGATTAAAATGAAGCTTGGAATAAAAAAAGCATTCATTCTCGCAGGCGGCCTTGGGGAAAGGCTGAGGCCATTGACTCTTGAAACTGCAAAACCCATGCTCCAAGTGCTTGGAAAACCCATTTTGCAGTGGAACATTGAATTGTGCAAAAAATTTGGGGTTGAAGAAATTGTCCTTGCAACAGGCTATAAACACGAGCAAATTGAAAATTTTTTCAAAAGCGGGGAGAATTTGGGATTAAAAATTTTTTACAATGTGGAAAAAAATTTTTTGGGGACTGCCGGGGCATTGAAATTTGCGGAGAGCTTTCTGGGCAGTGAAAAAAAATTTATTATGATGAACGGTGACGAGGTAAAAAACGTTGATTTCAAAATTGTAAACCAAACTCACGAAAAAAACAGCGCAATAGGGACAATTGCACTGACAAAATTTGACGATGCAAGAGATTTCGGCTGCGTTGAACTGGAAGGCAGCAAAATTCTCTCATTCAAAGAAAAAGACCCTTCATTGAACCATCCGGCACTGATAAATTCCGGAGCATATATCCTGGCAAACAAAATTTTTGATTTAATTCCCGCAGGCCAAAAGGTTTCAATTGAAAAAGAAACTTTTCCAAAAATCGCAGCAATGGGAAAATTGTTTGGAAAACAATTCAAGGGCCAATGGTACCCGATAGACACTTTTGAAAGATACGCAAAAGCGCAAAAAGAATGGAAAGGCTGGAAATAAACCGCATCATCGCCAGTTAGGCAATAAAGATAATGCTTAAAGGTTGTTGCCGTTATCTTGGCCAAGATGCAATTTCTTAATATTGTCATTTGTTATTTGAATGATTTGTACCATCTTTCGTATTCTTTGTGGTTTTTGAAGCAGTGCAGAATGTAACAGGTTTCTTCTTCTATGTTGTAAACCATTCTTGCTTGCCTTGTAACTTCTTCTACATTGAATGGCAGGTCGAAGCGCATGTGCCTTGTTGGCGGCATTAAAGCAATTTTTTCTGCGTGCTTTATGAAAAGTTCTCTCAGGCTTTTGTCAATTTCGCCCAGTTCTTTCTCTGCTTTTTCGGAAAACTCTGTTTTCATTCAATTCACAGCCGATATTTTTTTTTTATTGCAGCAAGGCTTTTGGTCTTCAATTTGCCTTCCCTAATATCCTGCATTTCCAATTCAATGCCTTTGTTTACTAACTTTACTTCCTCTTCATCAAGAATTCTTTCATATGTAAGCAGGGCTTGCCTAATCACTTCAGTCTGGTTTCCAGCATAGCCTTTTTCAATTGCCTTTTTCAAGATTGCTTCATATGGCACGCCGAGATCCACATTCATAAAATCACCATACCCAATAAATGCACAATAAAGCATATAAACAATGCGCATTTGATATAACCTTAGATGTGCCTACTTTTGGGCTTATTTCTTGTCAATCCTGCCTTTTCAATTTATGGCAAACAGCAATAAATCTTCTACGTTGTGTAATTGTCGCTGACCTCGCCATTGCCAGCCCAGATTAATGGTTTTATAATTAGTGGTTTTTTCTGCAGGGAATTGCTTTTTTTGAAGACTATTTCTCTTAATAGAGATTGAACCGGTTTCGCCTGGGGAGCGTTCCAAAGCAAGGAAGCAATTCCCTTGCAGTTGGCATTAGCCAATAAAACAATTGCAATAAGTGATTGTCGCTGAAACGCTATCAACAACCCCAGTTATTTTGAGTTCAATGTTTTTCGGTGAGCCTAAAAAAACTAATGCCAAAAAAATTATTGCTTTTGGAATATAAAAAACAGTATTTAACCAAATAACGCTGAAAAATTAAGCCTGGTTTAAATATTTAAAAGTAGGCAAAGCAAACGATTTTTTTTCAAAAAATCTTTTAAAAATAAAATGAAAAGAAGGCTTATCCGAACAATGAGCTTAAGCCTTCTGCTGCTGCTTCTTCAGACTTGGCTTCTTCCTGTGCCTTGTCCTTTGCGCCTTTTTCTTCTGTTTTTGCTTCCACTGCTGTTGCAGCTATTGCTATTGGCATTGCTGCCTTTTGGATTGCCTCGTCAATGTTTACTTCTTTCAAGGCGGATAAAAGGCCTTTTATTTTTGTAGAATCTGCTGTTATGCCAACTGCTTTCAGCACATGGGCAATTCCATCTTCTGAAATTTCTTTTTTTGCAGAATGCAGCAACAAGACTGAATACACGTATTCCATTTTTTCACCTCTTTTTTGATAAAAAATTAAAAATTATTCTTTTTTCTTAATCTTGCTTTGTTTTTTTTGGGCTAACCAAAGCATCAATTGCATTTGCCTGCCTGACTGCTTTGGCAAGAATCAATTCAATTGTTTCCTTTGTTGGATAAACAATTTCAACTGACAAATTCACTGCGTTTTGCACAGCCCTAACAATCTGCGCAAAAACCTGTTCAGAATCAATGTCAAGAACAATTGGCAGGAACAATTGGCCTTCCTCATAACAGGCAATAATATTCAAGCCAACTTTTATGGGCTTAATGTCAAGCTTTGCAAGGACACTGGCAACAGGCTTTGTGATTGCCTCGCCTTTTTTTGCAACAACCTTGTCTTTCACAATTGCAATTGTTGAACCCTGCACCCTTACTTCCAAGCCTGCTGCTTTTAAATCGGAAAGCGCTGGCCCTGGAGGCAATCCTGTGTCAATTGCAGGAACAACAATATCCAAAGGAGCAATTGAACCCGCTTTTGCAGAAACCCTTCCCTTGTTTCTTTTTAACAAGCCGTAAAGCTCGAAAGAATCCATGTTTGTAAAAATAATTGCAACGCTTCCGCTTACAATCGGAATCAATTCTGTTGACTTCAAATTTGCTCCTTCCAAAGCCATTTTGATTACTTTCGTCTTGGAAACCTTTACAATTGCTTTTCCCTGCAGTTTTTTCCTTATGCCCTGAAACAAATCAGCAGGAAAATTCGTCAAATCAGCAATTGCAATAACCTTGTATTGTGAAGCAATCTTTTTGATTTCAGAAAACTGGGCTTGCTTCCATTTCAAAATATGGCGTTTCATTCTTTTTCACCCACTTTTATTGCAGGGCCCATTGTTTCCTTCAAAAAAACAGATTTAATGCTCTGGGTTTTTCCGGGAACCGCATTCAGAACCGCATCAAAAACAGCAAAAGCATTCGCCGACAACTGCTCATTCTGCATTTTTTCGCTTCCAATTACTACCTGGATTACAGGCATTGCCTTGCCTTTTTTGTTGGTTACTTTTGTAACAGAAGACATTTCTGCAAGAGCGCTTTCAAGCTGGGAAACATTCGGCTGAATAGGCTTTGGCATTTTGTTTTTTGGGGCAAGCTGCTGGCCCAAAAATTTTCCAACAGTAAGCATTACCTGGCCTTCGGCAAGCAAAACATCAAATTCTTCAATAATCTGGGAAACATCTTTTTTGGTCAATCCCTGAATATCAGATTCCATTATAATCTTGTCAGCCTTGCCTTTTATTTCATCAGCAAAATTCTTGCTTTTGGCAAAAACAAGGACTTTTCCCCTGCTTCTCCCAGTGGCAAACGGCATTGCAACCTTCAAATCAAGCTGGTTCTCGCTTTTTTTGAAATCCAAGCCTTTGAAATTAATCATCAATTCAATGGATTGGACAAATTTTCTCTGTTTGCTTGAATCGCGCATTTTCTGCAATGCAGTCAAAAAATCATTCTTATTCAATCAAAAAACCTCCCGCAAAGCCTTTTCTTGAAAAGAAAAGCCTTGGGAAAAGAAGCGTCTTTCAAAGAAAAACGCAAATTATCCTGCAAGCCTTTTCTTGAAAAGGCGGGAAAAAAACAATTTGCAAATGCAAATTGAATGCCCCAAAAGCGGTAGTTGCGGTCTCCAAAAAAGAGACTTTACAAAACCAAATGAATATAAAGAAATTAATTGGCAAGGATTTAAAAACTTAATCGGAAGCAAAAACAGAATCAAATTTGCCTTCTTTGATTTCTTGCTGGATTTCCCTTGCTTTTTTTCCTTCAACAGTTATTCCCATGCTGTCGCAGACGCCTATAACTTCTCTTGCAACTGATTTTAGTTTTGAAGAACCCGAAACATCAATTTTCATTTTTGCGACTTTTACAACCTGTTCCATTGAAATGTTTCCCACTGGCTGCTTGGGATTTGCAGCGCCTGTTTCCAAACCGGCTTCTTTTTTAATCAAAGCGCTTGTTGGAGGGCTTCCGACAAAAATTTCAAAATCTTTTTTTGAGTCAATGGAAATTTTTACCGGAACTTTCATTCCTGCAAAACTTTTTGTTTTATCATTGATTTGGGCAACAATCAGGCCAATGTTTACTCCCAAAGGGCCCAATGCGGGGCCTAAGGGGGCTGCGGCAGTTGCTTTTCCCGCATCAATCAAAACACTAATATCCGGCATAAAACCACCAAAAAATTTTTTTCCCCAGGCTATTCTTTCAAAACACGGATGTTTTCCGCTTTTAATGTAACTGGAATTTTTACTGCTGCTTCCAAGAGTTCGACAACAACTTCTTCTTTTGCATCATTAACGCGCATTACTTTTGCTTTTTCGCCCTTGAAAGCGCCTGAAATAATTTCAATTTTGTCATGTTCCTTGATGGATTTCATCAATGGCTTTGATTCCAGCAAAACACTGATTTCTTTTATGTCAACAGAGCCTTTTACAATGCCCTGCCCTTTTATGTGGGGAGTGCCTGCAATCGCATTCCTGACATTCAATTCGTCCTGTGCTTCAATAAGAATATAGCCTTTCAAGCCCGGAATTACTGCAATGCCGTAAACAGGCAGGGCATCAACCTTGATTTTTTTGCTAAGTATATCTACGACAAGGCTTTCCTGGCCAACTGTTGTGCGAACCGGAAACAACATGAAAAACAACTTCTTATTCGGCTTGATTAAAAAAAAATTATAATTTTGCAAATCCAATTCCTGTTAAAACAAAAAACAATTGCACAATTATTCCTATTATTCCGATTAGGATTATGCCAATTGCAGTCACTTTTATCATTGCCATAAACTCGTCTTTTGAAGGCTTCTTTGCAATAACCAATACTCTTTTTGAAGAAGCCACAAATGAAAAAAATTTTTCCTTTAAGCCAAAATTAATCATAACAAAAACCAATTAACCTGCACTTGCCAACAAGCAAGGATTAATACAAAAACGTAATTAAAAAAAGGTTTTTAAAGGATTGGTAAAGCCAAAAAACCAAAATTCAAATTAAATTCAAGTAAATTTTATTCCCAGGTCTATTTCTCCGCCTGATTTTGCCCTGAGCACCGGCGCATCAGAATTGTCAAGATACGGAAATTTTCCGCCTGCAATAACAATCATTGCCTGAATCTGGTTTTTTGGAATAGTATCATCAATCATGGCACCCCAAATAATATGGGCATTGTCACTGATTTTTACGGAAACTGTTTCAACAATCATTTCAGCTTCCCTCAAAGTCATATCGCTTCCGCCGATTACATTAATCAAGGCACGATTTGCATCACTGATGTCAACATCAAGCAACGGGCTTGTCAAAGCTTTTTCAACCGCCTCCAACGCCCTTGCTTCGCCTGCTTCAGAACTTCTTGATTCGCCTAAGCCAATCATTGCTGCTCCGCCCCTCTGCAAAATTGTCCTCAAATCAGCAAAATCCAAATTGATTAAGCCTGGCTTTGTAACCATTTCAGTAATTCCTTTAACTGCATTTGTCAAAACTTCATCTGCCACTTTAAATGCCGCGTTTACCGGCAAATCAGGGGCAATTTCCAAAATTTTGTCATTCGGAATCACGATTACTGTATCAGCATGTTTTCTCAAATTCCCCAAACCATACATTGCATTTTCCATTCTTTTCTTCCCTTCAACAGTAAAAGGCAATGTGACAATTCCAATTGTAAGCGCCTTCATTTCTTTTGCAATTTCCGCAATTACTGCAGTAGCGCCTGTTCCTGTTCCACCACCCATTCCACAAGTAATAAAAACAAGGTCTGTATCCTGCAGGGCATCAGCCAGTTCTTCAAGGCTTTCACGGGCAGCACTTTCCCCAACCTGGGGATCAGAACCAGAACCAAGGCCCTTGGTAAGCTCCTGCCCAATAAGAATTTTTTTGTCACAAACCGTGCTTAACAAGTCCTGTGCATCAGTATTAATGCCAAAAGTTTCCGCACCAGCAATTTTCACTTCAGTCATCCTTTCAATAGTATTGCAGCCGCCACCGCCAACCCCAATAACCTTGATTTTTGCCTGGGAAGCCTCCAATAACTTGACAAGCTCTTCATCGGTTTTAGGCGTTTTTGAAACCCTTTCCCCTTCAGACTTTCTTGTCCCAACACTGGACTTTGCCCGAGCAATAGCTTTTTTAATCACGCTTTCCATAAACACCCCTTCAACAACAACCCCAATAAAAAAGGCAAAAATTAATTACTAATAACATAATCCCTAATCGAAAAGGAATATAAATCTTGCCACAATAAGCAGAGGAAAAAAACAAGGCCAAACCAGATTCAATTGCTTTTTTTGGATTTCTTTTAGTTGAAAGCCTTGTTTTTGGAAGGAACTCAACAAAGCCAATCAGAAACCAGAAAGAAACCCTTTTATTTTCCAGAGCGCTTTATTTATTATGATTCCCAAAAATCGAGTACAACAACTTCGCCTAAGAAACGCTCTCGCGATTCGAAAAATACAACAAAAGGGATTACAATCTAAAAGTTCTTCTGTTCGCCGGCAATGGCAAAGACTTGTTCCTTTGACAGACCGATTAGTGAAGCATGTCAGGCCACCACGCAAATTTTTTCCATTCGAAAAATTCGTTTCCCTGCAAGAATTGGAAAATTTTGATTCGAACGGGGACGCAAAATATGCATTCAGACAGGTACGAAAGGGAAAATTTTGGGATAGTAACGCAGGTTTTAGGGTGTCACTGCTCGGAGCAGCTATGCCCTTATTCCTTTTTGGTGGCGGGGTGAAGCTAATGATGTATTTGGGAGTACCCACTGTGGGCAACAAGGGCGCTGCAATACTTGGTGGTTTTGGGATAGGCAGTTTAGCCGCAGGAGTAACCATCAGTTACCTAACCGGAAAATTTGGAAAAAAACGAGTCGCAGAAATCAAAGAAGGAATGGGCGCATTAAAAACTTTTCTGGAACGCAATCCGCATCCGAAATTGCGCGAATTGGTTGATTCAAAAAAATTCAATCTGGTAGTGGCGGATTTGGAGAACGATGGTTTTCGGTTCGTCAAAATAGTTCCAAAGGACCTGGACTTAATGATTCATCTGGGCAGCAAGCCAAACGGCGGCGTGGTTGTTTTTGACAAGAACGGAAAACTGGTTCGCGGCATTCCGCAGCAAGGCGGAAAATTTATTCTGCCGGAAGCCGAACGAAGAAGCGGAAACGAGCAAAGAACCGGCGCTGAAAGAAGAATTGGCGAGAGAAGAACAAAAATTGTTGGACAGCTGAGTTCGGAACGGAGAAAATTCCAGGAACGAAGAAAAGCCGAACGAAGAACCGGAAAAGAAAGAAGGGCACCGCCGGAAGAACGAACTGAAAACCAATTTTGATTTTTGATTATTTTTCCAGCAGATTAACTAATGCAGAAAACATAAATAAGGAAAAAAAACTAATCGCAATGACCAAATAGCCAAAACAGCATTTGTTACCACATTTTATAAACTTTTTGTAATATTATTATTTTTGTGGTAACAATGGTTTTTGTATTGAAAAAAAAAGAGAATGGCACAGATTACTATTATCTGGCGCACAACCAGCGGGTTTCCAAAAAGAAATGGAAATCGTTTAGAAAATACATTGGAAAAAAACTGCCTCAACAAAAAGAGCTTGAAAAACTGAAAAAAGGATTTATTGAAGAATTCAAAATTCAGTTAGAAAAAGAATTCAAATATATTGACAGGGAAAAACTTGCAAAAGTGGATTACATTATCGGCGAATTCCAAGAAAAAATTGAAAAATACCCGTGGATTGCTTTGGAAAAGATTGAAAGGGATTTCACAATAAAATTCACTTACAATACCAATGCAATTGAAGGAAATAAAATAACGCTTCTGGAAACAGCTGCACTGCTGAACAAAAAAATAACGCCTGAAGGCAAAAGCCTGAGGGAAATACATGAAATAACAAACACTGAAAAAGCATTGAACTATGTGAAAAGCTTCAAAGGCGAATTGTCAAAAAGGCTTGTTTGCGAACTTCACAAAATAATAATGAAAAACATTGACGAAGAAACACCTGGAAAATTAAGAAGTTTTGATGTGGCAATCCAAGGGGCAAACTGGCTTCCTCCAAGAGGAAAAGAAGTAAAAGCAAAATTTGAAGAATTTATGCGCTGGTTTAAAGAAAATAAAAACAAGCTGCACCCCATAGAACTTGCTGCAATAACCCACTTCAAATTCATTGAAGTTCACCCATTTGGAGACGGCAATGGCAGGATTGCAAGGCTAATCACAAACTTTTTGCTGATAAAAAATGGCTATCCTCCAATAAACATAAAAGAAAAAAACACAATAGAGTATGTAAAAGTGCTTCAATATGTGCAAAACACCCAAAAATTCAAGGAATTGTGCAACTGGTTCCTGCAAAAGCTCGGCGAAGACTATGCTGAAATCATAACACAAAACCAAGAAAAATGAATAACAATAAAATTGAAATTTTTGCCTTTGCTGATAGCCGCTAGAAATTTCATATTTTTTTCAAATCTTGGGCGACAGAAAAAATAAATAAGGGAAAAAACAAGTATATCCTGTGAAAGTGGTGAAATGCCGGAAGAAATTTTGAAAACAGTGCGCAAAATAAAAAGCCTGCAGGTTCAGGGAAAAAGCAATGTGAGAAAAGCAATTGTCCAGGCCCTGAAAAAAAGCTCTGAACAAAGCAGGGCAAAAACAATTCTGGCTTTCAGAAGAGAACTGGAAAAAAATGCCCAAAAATTAATTGCTGCAAGGCCTACAGAGCCTGAAGCAAGAACAGCAGTCAGAATAATTTTGAAAGCTGCTTCTATTCAAAGCCAGAGGCTTGAAGAAGTAAAGCATGAAACAATAAAAGCTGCTTTTGATTATGAAAAAAACCGAGCCGAAGCAATGAAGATTATTGCGGAGTACGGCGCAAACCTGATTCCAAACCATGCAATTATTTTTACCCATTGCCATTCGCACACAGTAGAAGAAATCCTGAAAAAAGCAAGGCACAAAATAGAATATGTGATTGCAACTGAAACAAGGCCGCTTTTTCAGGGAAGAATAACTGCAGTTGAACTGGCAAAAGCCGGAATCAAGGTGAAACTGATTGTTGACTCCGCAGCTTCAAGATTTATGTACCAGGCAGACATGCTCCTTACGGGAGCTGACGTGGTTTTAAGCGACGGAAGCGTAGTAAACAAAATTGGAACAGCACAATTATCGCTTGTTGCAGGCAAGGAAAACATTCCCCATTATGTTGCCACTTCTTCGCATTGCTTTGAACCAACAAGTTATTATGGAATTCCGGAAGAAATTGAAGAACGGCCTGCAGCAGAAATTTGGGGCAAAAAATTAAAGGAATTGGAAATCAAAAATCCTGCTTTTGATGTTACCCAAGCGCATTTTGTAAGAGGCATAATAACTGAAAAAGGGGTTTTTTCCCCTGAAGCATTTGCAATCCAAATGTACAACGAGCTTGGAATAGCAGGAAGGAGAGAAGAATTTTCAAGCCTGTTCAAATTATGGAAACCAAAAGGCGTGTAACATGAAAGTTTTGCGGTTTTTCAGAGGGCTGGTTACAGGAAGAATGGCTAGAGAGCCAAGGCCTGAAAGCATTGTTTTAAGGCAAAAAAGAGGAAAAGGCCTGTCAGGCAAACCTGGCGGAAAACGTTTTCTTGCGTATTCCCCTGAATTCAAAGAATTTGTAAGGGAACATAAGGGAATCTTGGTTCCTACAAAAAATTTTTTTCTGAAAAATTTTTCAATGCTGGAAGCATTGCCTGAAGGCCAGGAAGTTGTTGATGAAAAAACCGGCATTAAGGTAAGAAAAGAGCTTACTGGAAGTTACAAAGGTTTGCGCAAAGATTCTACTTTCAAGGTTGTTGCAGGCGGAAAAGAATTTTTTTTGAAAATACGGTTTTGGTTAACCAGCTTTTCTATGGCAGGAAGAATCCAAAAATTAGATTCTTTTCTCAGGAAAAGAAATTACAAAATAAATGGTTTCAATGTCAGAATAATAAAACCGCATTTGATGTATGAAGGACCAGATGGAACAAGCTGGCTTGTAACTGATTTTTATAATGAAGGGAAAGTGAAAATGGTTGAAGATTTTAATTTAAGAACCTTAAGGCCGAAAATAGACAAAGTTTTGGGTGATATTCCAATCGGCTCTGATATAAATCCAGGGAATTCTTTTTATGAAATTAAAACAAACACGATTTGGCTTTTTGACATTTAAGCCAAACCCACAAGCAAATTTTTAAAACAATCGCAGCATTATTTCTCTTTTAGATGCCGGAACCTGAAAAAAGTGCAAGACTAATTCTTGAAGACGGCTCTGTTTTTTTTGGCACGAGTTTTGGCTTTGAAAAAAATTCCAGCGGAGAAGTTGTTTTCAATACTGGCATGACTGGCTATCCTGAAAGCCTAACAGACCCGAGTTACAGGGGCCAGATTCTTGTTTTGACTTATCCCCTGATTGGCAATTATGGCGTGCCGCAAAAAGAAAAAATTAGTGGCATTGAAAATAATTTTGAAAGCAACGGGATTCATGCAAAAGGCTTGATTGTAAGCGATTATAGTTTTTGCCACAATCACTGGAATTCAGAAAAATCCTTGCACGAATGGCTTGTTGAAGAACAGATTCCCGCTGTCACTGGAATTGACTGCAGGGCATTGACAAAAAGATTAAGGGAAAAAGGCGTAATGCTTGGAAAAATCTCTGTTGATGACTCTGAAACTGACTTTTTTTGCCAGAATGAAAAAAACCTTGTTGCGGAAGTAAGCTGCAAAAAGCCGATTGTTTATGAAAAAGGCAAAACAAAAATTGCTTTAATTGATTGCGGCGCAAAAAACAGCATAATAAAAAAACTGCTTGAATTTGATGTTACAATAACAAGATTTCCCTGGAACCATGATTTATTCAAAAACAAATTTGATTTTGATGCAATCATAATAAGCAACGGCCCTGGAGACCCAAAACAATGCAATGAAACAATTGAAACAATAAAAAAAGCAATGGATTATTCAATCCCGATTTTTGGAATCTGCCTTGGAAACCAGATTCTTGCGCTTGCAGCAGGAGCAGATACTTACAAATTAAAATACGGCCACAGAAGCCAAAACCAGCCCTGCTTTTTGGTTGGAACAAAAAAATGCTTTATTACCAGCCAAAACCACGGTTTTGCTGTTGACGAAACAAAACTTGGAAAAGACTGGGAACCCTGGTTCAGAAACCTCAATGACGGCACAAACGAAGGCATCAGGCACAAAACAAAGCCGTTCATGAGTGTCCAGTTTCATCCGGAAGCAGCCCCTGGC
>JAGVNX010000005.1 GCA_020053055.1 Candidatus Iainarchaeum sp. | reverse complement strand
TGTGCGCTAATTTCAATGAAGGGTTGTATTTTCCTTTCTCCAGAAAAACAATTGTTTCCCTGCAAACTCCAACTTTTGCAGCTAAGGTTTCCTGAGTAAAACCAAAACGTGCCCTCAACTCCTTCATACGAGTATACATAATTTGCCTCTTGAAAAAACCTGAAAAAGTTGTAAAAACACAACTAATTGTTGTAAATAATAAACAAAAAATCTTTATAAAACTAGATTTTTGAAAACAAGTCTTTTTATCTCTTCAAAAATTATTTAACCAAAAGTTTAAATAGAAAGTTAATCTTATTCCATTGAATGCAAAAAACCATAACTGTTTTTTTTATTGCCCTGATGCTTCTTTTTAGTGGCTGTGCAGAACCCGATAACATAGTTCCCTCCCCTGCATCCGGCAAATCAGCATGGACTATTTTGGTTTACCTGGATTCAGACAACAATCTTGAACCTGCAGCAATAATGGACATTGATGAAATGGAACTCGCTGGCTCAAACAACAATGTAAAAATAGTTATCCAATGGGACAGGATTCCGGGCTATGACAACAGCAATGGAGACTGGACAGGAACAAAACGCTTTTTGGTTGTGAAAGACGAACAAGAGGGAATTATTGCCTCTGAAGAAATAATGGATTTGGGCGAAATTGACATGGCTTCCGCAGATTCTCTCGCAGATTTTATAAAATGGGGAATGCAGAATTATCCTGCCGAAAAATACGCTTTGTTTTTATGGAACCATGGCGGAGGCTGGGCAGTCCACACGCAGGACGAAACAAATGGAACACAAGCAAACATTGAAACATTAAAAGTTGCTTTCACTAAGGCGGGATTTGCGGAAAAAAAACTTGATTTGCTTGTTTTTGACCAATGCTTAATGAGCTAGGCAGATATAGCATATGCTGTTGCGCCTTATGCAAAAATAATGGTTGCGTCCGAAGACGTAATCCCTTTTTTCAGCGTTGACTATTCAAGCTTTTTAACCAAGCTTGAACAAAACCCAAAAATTGATGAAAAACAATTTTCATCAGCAATTCTGGAAAGCTATAAAGAATTTTACACAAAAGAAATGCCAAACCCGTTCACTACAATGACTGCAATTGACCTTGAAAAAATGCCAGCAGTAACAAGTGCGGTAACAGAATTCACCAATGCATTGAAAAAAAATCTTGAACAAAACTGGCCAAAAATAGGCGAAAGCCTTTTGTTTTCAGAATCTTTTGCCACGCCCGAAGGTATAGCAGTAATAAAATCGTTCAGCACTTATGATTTGGTTGATTTTGCAGACCTTGCAAGGCAAAAAATTAGTTCCAAAGAAATTGAAGAGTCTTCCATAAACCTGAAAAAAGCAGTGGAAAGCGCAGTTATTGCAGAATACCACGGCAAAGAGCACCCGTTTGCAAAAGGGCTCACAATTTATTTTCCAAAAGATGAAATTCTTTACAATCAAGGTTATTCAGACAATTCTTCTTTTGCAAAAGACACTGGCTGGGACGATTTTTTAAAATCTTACATTTCACTTGAAAAAACAGATACTATTGCGCCAAGCCTCAAAATAGAAAAGGTTTCTTCAAATACAACAAACATTGACAATCCAATTAACATTCAGGGAAATGCAACAGGGAACAACATTGTTTCACTTTTCAGGATTTTGGGTTATGCCCAGGGAGACAAAATATTTTTGATTGATTCACATCCGCTTACTCAAGTATACCAAGATTATGAAGGGGACAGAAAACTGCCTGAATTTTTTGACGGGCCAAACAACATTGATTATACTTGGACTCCGATTGTTTCCACCATAACCAACGGAGAAAAAACAATTATCGTACCATTGCAGCCATTTGGAAAAGGGGGTTATTATTTTGCAGTGCAGGGAGAATACCTGCACAAAGGAGAACAAGAACCTTTCAAGGCAATGCTTGTATTTGACTACAGGTACGGGTCGCTTTTAGGCGCACTTGAAATTGCGGAAAAAGACGGAAAAGCCACGCAAAAAGAATTTCTTGTGCAAACAGGAGATGCGTTCACGCCCTATGTTGAATTTTATAGCCAAGCCACTGGAACATATGGCCTGGCAAAACTTGAAAGCCTTGAAATAGGGGAAAAAGGATTAGGCATTGATGTTTTTTTGCTGCCGGAAGGCGATTATGTAATAGGATTGTTTGTTTCAGACATTACAGGCAACACAGTAACTGATTTTGCAACAGTAAAAGTAACTGGGCAGCCAGAGCCAAACAAAAATATTTTGGAAAAAGACATTATTGGAAAATGGATTGGTGACGGCCTTGGCTTTGAAATTTTTGAAGACAACAAATGCCTTTCAACAGTCGGTCTGAAACAGACTGAATGCGAATACTGGTTCAGAAACAACAATGGCTTGCCATTAACAAGTTTTTACATTAAAAAAGACTCCGACATAATTTTTGTCAATTTCATGGTTGAAGCTTCGGGAAACAAGCTTATTCTCACAGAAATGCTTGAAGGAAAAAAATATGTTCTCTGGAAAGAAGGCACAACCCCTGAACCAGCAGAAATTGATTCAAAAATAATTGGAAAATGGAAAAATTCTTTTGGAACACTTGAATTCAAGGAAAACAACAATTATGTTTGGGAAATAAACAGCAAGCTGATTACAGGAACATTTTCAACAAGCAATGGCAAAATCAGCATGGCAAGCAATGGAAAAACAACAGACTATTCTTATACAATATCAGGCGAAAATCTTTCCTTGGCAGATTCCGAAGGAACAAAACTTGAATTTTCAAAAGCAACTGCAGAACCAACAGAACCAAACACCCCTGCACCAACAAATACTATTCTCGGAAGCTGGTACCACGCAGGAGTAGACGAAACAGTAACATTCAATGCAGACGGCACATACGATTCCTACATTTCAGGCAAGTTTTTTACAAAAGGGGCGTACAGCATTAGCGGAAACACGCTTGCGACAAACAGCATTTTAGGCTTCTGGGTTTTCACATTTGAAATAAAAGCAAACACGCTCTATTTGTACGACAATTTTTATGGAAGCACAACAACATACGTGAGAAAATAAAATTCAAGCAGCCCACTTTGCTTTTGCCTGCACCTTTGCAGTAGTTGGCCATTGTTTTTTAATATACCACAAGGAAATTATTGCAAAAACAAGAATCATTAATTCAGTTATTGCAATGCCAATTGTTTGCCCCATGAAAACAGCCAAAGCATCCACTATTGTGTGGAACAAAATCGCAATTATTAACCAAATTTTTTTGTTCAATGCAACTGAAGCAAAAACCATTAAAGTCAATGCAATCTGAATTGCAATTGTCATTATTCTTTCAAACATTCCAACAAGAGGGTCAAAAGGGGATAAATTCATCAGGGTTTCATTCTGGGCATTAACTGCATCAACCTGCGCAGAAGTCAATTGCCCGCCATAAGCAGCATTAATGTCAGCAATATTCTGGCTTGTCAAGGGCGCAGCTGCAATGTAAGAAAACATTGTTAAAAACAAAATTATTCCGATTGCAATGCTTTCAATTCCGCCCCAGCCAGCGCCGAACAAAAAAGCATTTTCTTTTTTCAAATCAATTTTTTGGCGCTTAAAAACAAATTTGAAAACAAGCCATCTTCCGCATTCCTCAAACAAACCTGCCAATAAACCCAAAAAAATTGAAATTGCAGCCAACAAAATTGTTTTATCAGGAGTAATTGTTTGCACCCATTGCGCAAGAGAAGGCTGCGCCAAAAGAACAAAAGGAATGTGCAAAACCTGCACAATAATCATTGCAAGAACGCCCAGGCCAAAAACACTCCAAGAAACCTTAAAGCGCTTTACAAACCAATAACCGATTATTAGCGGAACAAAAATCTCAACCAAAACAGCAACTGCAAAAGACAGGACAACGAGAGGATTCATGGAATAAATTAGGAAGGAAAGGAAATTTAAAAAGAAGTAATTTTATTTTTTAAGGTGTTTTTTTGGTCTTGTCTGAAAGAGTAAAAGCTGAAATAAAGGAAGCGAGAAAAGAGATTGCAGAAGGCAGAGTAAAAACCCTTGCACAGATAAAAAAAGAGTTGCACAGCACCTAAGTCAATTGTCGATTATGTAATTAAATTAATAAATTGTCAATTCCGAAAATTCTTTATGCTTAAAAATCTGAAGGCATTACTTGTTAACATGATTAAAGGCGGAATTGGCGGAGCAAAAACCAAAACAGGGTTGAAGTTGGAAAAAAGTTGGAAAACACTGCGAGAGCAGTTTCCGCTGGCTAAAAGAGAAAGGTTGGATTGAAGGCACGCACAATATTATTAACATTTGTCTCACTGATATTCATTAATGAAAGAAATTGATATTCGCGGCAAAATAAAAACAGAAAGCATTTTTGAGGATTTGACCAAAGCAATAGACCCCTACAAAACTAAACACACTAATTCAATTACTTTTCTGGTTGATTCCAGCCCATCGGAAAATGCCAAAATTTTGATTACTTATCCTGGCAAAAAAGTACAAAAAAGAACGTTAAGCAGAATTGCTGCTAACTCAGTGTTGTGGCAAAACGCTTACGATTTTGCAGTGGTTCCGGTTTTCAAAGGGCAAAAGCAAAAAATTCGGGACTTCACATTTGAAAAAATGTTGCGCGATTTTGAAACACAAAAGAAACAAGACGGGCTTTTTTGGGAAGACATCGTAGCGCTTTATCAAGAAAATAAAATTTCTGTTCGTCAGTTTCCTGAATTATCAGGCATTAATGCGCAACTCTTTTTGTATGTTCTCAAATGGCTCTGGATTCAGGAAGACCTAAATTATAAGTTAAATCACAACAAAATAAACTGCCCAACTAGATATAAAACTGAAAAAACCGGGGTTGGCAGGGGAAAATTTTTTGCTGCATTGTTACTTGTAAAATCAGGTTATTTCACAACTGAAGATTGCAAGAAAATAATTGCTCTTTATTAAATCGGCAAACGCTACACTGGGGTACGGACATTTTTTAATCGGTTGTTTATTATTTCACAATATTTTGGGTCAATTTCACAACCAGAGTATTTTCTTCCCGCTTTTTTTGCAACCGCCGCAACTGTCCCAGATCCCATAAATGGATCAAAAATAAAATCGCCTTCTTTGCTGCTTGCCTTTACAAATATTTCCACCAGCTTTTCCGGCAATTGGCAAACATGTTCTGTTTTTTCCTTGCTAACATTTTTTACTATATTAAACTGGAAAACATCATAGGGTGTGCGGCCTTTTTTGCCGTTTGCGATTAGTTCTTTTATTCTTTTATCTGTTGGATTCTTGTATGGTTCAGCAATTGCATCTTTATTAAAGATAGCTCCCTGGGTTTTTGTATAAAACAAAATGCTATGCTGGGTTCTAGTGTAATTTGTGGGAGAAACCCCAGTATTTGTAGGATAGTGCCAAGTCATCCATCGCTTAAACACCAAATGCTTGTCCAAAAAGGGCAGCAAATAGGCATTGTTTTCTGGATAATTAAATACATACAAACTTCCACTTGGTTTGAGCAATCGAATACAACCCTTCAACCATTCTTTGCACCAATCAAGGTACTCTTCTTTTTTTAAGTTGTCATTATAGCTGTTGTACTTTTTGCCTATGTTAAAAGGAGGGTCCGTGATTATCAAATCAACAGACTCTGCAGACATTGTTTTCATAACCTTTAAGCAGTCTCCACAAACAACCTTATTTACAAACTCTTCTATTGGCTTTTCCATAGTAACAGTAATTGTTCCAACATTCTTAAAACCATTCATTCTCCCAACTCCAAAAACACCAGAAGAGCCTGCTGAAAAAATAACTGCTTTGGCATTTAAAAAGAAAACGAGAGTGGATTTCCGCTGAAAAATCACGTTTGTCAATAAGAAATATAAGGAGCTTGCTGGAACAGGGTTCAGTTGCATGGTAATAAATAATCAGAAAATACACAAACCTTAAGATAACATCCACGCCATAAAATTAATTGTTTTTTTGGGTAATGGGGTGTAACTATGATTCTATCTATGGCATATATGGCAGTTTCAAGTAAAATTCCGGTCATGCTGGAATCTATACAAAAAGCAGGAGTTCCACCCAAATTTACAACTGAGTTTTTGCATGTTCTCGGTTTTAAAAGCACAAATGACAGGCTGTTTATGCCTGTTCTAAAAGGCTTGGGTTTTCTTGATGCCAGCGGGGTTCCAACCGATATTTATAAGGCGTACAAAAATCAATCAGAATCAAAAAGAGTTTTGGCCAAAGCAATGCGCACTGCCTACGAAGATATTTTTCTTGCTGATGAAAATGCCCAGGGTTTACCTGTCGAAAAGTTAAAAGGCATATTTGCCACAAAAACAGGTAAAGGAGATGCAGTGGTTGCTAAGATGGCTGCCACATTTAAAACATTAGTTTCAATTGCAGACTTCTCTGTCTTGGATGCCCCAATTGTTGAAAACTTGAAAGAGAAGAGTGAAATTTTGCCAATTGAAAAAGAATCAACTTTCGTTAAAAAAACAAGCGCCACAGAAGATTTTTTCCCTGGATTTCATTACAACATACAAATTCATCTTCCAGCTACTTCTGATATTGCAGTTTATAATGCTATTTTTAAAAGCATAAAAGACAACTTGTTGTGATTAAAGATGTTTCCTCTGAAAAAACTAAAAAGTTTCGTTTTTGACGGGTTTCTCACGGATTCAATATTAAAAAACCTTGAAAAAGAAGGGGTTGTTCTTGAAAGAACAAGTAGTGAAATTCATTCAGAGCCCATTTTGGATTTTCTTCCAGAAGATTTTTCGCTGTCCACGCGGATCAATGCTAAAAAAATGACTTTGATATATGCTTTGCTTTTTTGTTTTGAAAATTCAGTCAGGGAGCTAGTTTCTCAAAGATTAAATGAAAAATATGGCGCTGATTGGTGGAATCTCAAAGTGAATGGTACAATAAAAAAAAAGGTGAGCTTTCGGAAGAAAGAAGACGAAAAAAATAGGTGGCATGGGCCCCGGGCTAAAATAGATATTGCTTATGCCAATTTTGGCGATCTTAATGATATAATTGTTGAAAACTATGCCGATTTTGAGGATTTGTTTCCCGATCCGGATTGGGTACAAGCAAAGATTGGTGATTTAGAAAGATCTAGAAATGTTATTGCCCACAACAATGTTCTATCTGAAGCAGATATTGAGCGAATAAGAATGTATATAAAAGATTGGATACAGCAGGTAGGGGGTAAGTTATACATAACTTATTTTCACTTGTCCAACTTTCCTGCTCCCTTCTTTTTGCTTTCCAAATGCCATGACAAGTGCTTTCAGGCCTGTCAAAATCCAAACCGCCTCTAAAAGCGCCTTTAAGCCACTTCTATTTACAGGGCTTTTGGCGATTAAACGCATTCTATTGCACTTTAAGGCCATTTCAAGCCATTCTGAAAACTTTTTTTCCATTGCAAAAGAGCTTATTTTGGCGTTTAAATGCATCTTAAATGGTTTAATGGCTAAAACGGCACTATGCATATAGTCGGATAACAGCGATTATACAGCATTTTTACCTTAGTAAATTATTTTATTTTTGAAAAGATTTGCAACCAAAAGTGCATTAGGGGAAGAGGCGCCCTCTTGGGAGTGGCTTAAAGGGAGCAACGATTGTGCCACCTCGGAATATAGTTATGTATACAATTCTCCGAATTCCATTTTTTTTGGCCGTGGCTTAAACTCGATAGTGCCCTAATTGCCAGAAATTCTTTTTTGCAATGCGTACAAGACATTTTTGGTTTATTATTTCTAACATCGCATCTCAAAAACAAATTATTTCTCCCTGAATAGGAAAATTTTAATAAAAAAAGCCATTTTTTTAGCCAGGTTAAATTTCAGGGTTTTTGCCATTTTTTATGGTTCTTTTGGGCCATACCAAAACAATAAGAAAACAATTGCTTTTTGGTAATTTCTTTATTTTTGTGCTATTTTTTAATGCCTGTTGTTTGTTATTTTTTGGGGCTTATTGGGCTAGTAGTAGGGGGCGCCTTATGCATGTTGGGTTTGCTGGCTTGTTTTTTTGTTGAAAATAAGATAAAACTAGGATTATTATGTATCAAATTGCTACATAACTTGTTTTTTGTTTTTGCTGGCCTTTGCCTTTTATTAATTGGAAAAACCGCAGTGCAAAAGAAGGTGCAGGCAATAAATTGACTCCAAATTAATTTTGCTTATGCCCCCCACGCAGCATCGAAATCTATTGCATACAATCTTGGTTTTCCTTTGTGCATTACTACACAAAAATTCTTGTTGTGCAAATGCCCGTGATAAATGTACAAGTCTTCCAGAACTTCTGTTATTTTTTGTTTTTGTTTTTCCAGCATTGCACCGAATTTTCTTTTGTTGTGCATTGAACTTAAAAAGATTGCAAGGTTTGGCCCTCTTAAAACGCCTGTAGAAACTGCGAATCTGCCATCTTTTTGTTGGAAAAAGCGCATTTCCCCGTTTGGTTTTTGCAAAATTGGTTCCACTGGAACATAATCAAAGCCCGCTCTTTCCCAAAATTTTTTTGCTTCAAAAGCCCGGCGCCATGCAACAAAAGCGCGCATTGAAATTATTCTTACAACTGCTTTTCCAGCCAATTGTCCGCCCAATAAAATAAGCGGAATCTCTTTTTTTGGAAAAGTTTGTCGCAGCACTTTTCTGCGTTGGTCAAAAAAATCCGCGTTTTGTTCTCTGTATAATCTGTGGTGTGCTGTTTTTCTTGACAAAAGATTCAAAACAGCACTTGCAGTATATTTTACTCGCCAGTCAGGGTCTTTCAACAATGGTTCTATCAGTGGGACCGCATTTTTGAAACGTCCATCTTCCAGAGCCCAAATAGCGTCGCACCTTGCCATTGGGCGGTTGTCTTGCAGGTTCCGTCTGATTACTGTGATTGCAGTATTGGTTTTTTTTCTTTGCGGTTGTTTTCTCTGGCGCGTTGGCATGTATTATATAATGTGCTGAAGCAATATTAAATTTACTCGTTGTTCTGTTCAAATGCGCCCTTGCTTCTTTGCAGTAATCAGTTATTTCCAATTTTTTTAATTATTTTTTCAGGCATTATTACACAAATAATTTAATACCAAGTAGCAGTATATATTTTTGTATGGCTTTACCACACAGAACTGGTTTTAGAAGAAAAGCGCCAAAAAAGAAAGGCCCCGTGCATAAAAAAATTATTGTTTTTGACGAATCTGGAAAAGTTGTTTTTAAAGGAAGGGGAAAGAGGCTGCATAGGGAGCAGGTTTTTTTTGATTCTGCTTCTGTTCAGAGAAGATTTGCAATTGAGCCCCATCTTGTGAGCCCTAAGCGAATTGTGGAGCTGGAAAAGTTTGGTAAAAGAAAAACAGTGCTTCAAAGGATTACTTTTGTTGACCAGCGCAATGCAAAGCACCATAAGAAATATTTGTAACTATTCGTGTTTTTTTATGAAAATCAAAGTACGCAAGAAGCAACTAAGAAAAGTTTTGCGAAAAGCCTCTCGATCAAGACCTATTGATGCTGTTTTTCCAAGATTGCCAGAACTTAGACAAAATGATTATCGCACAAAGCTTTACGGTTTGAAGGCGCTTCAATATTTGTCAAGGAGATACGGGTTCAAATATCTGCCTTTTAGGACTTATGTTGGTCCAGAGTCTTTTTCTATTAATCATTTTTCAAATTTTTCAAACGGCCGTATTATTATTCGAACAGACCCGATGAGGCGTGATTGTGTTCAAACAATGGAGGAATGGTTTTCTGTTCCGAGGCTTAATTTTTATCTTGACAGGCAACCCCCAAAAAAATCAGAATTGCTTATTAAGCGCTGGATGCGCAAAGCAAAGAAAAAAAATCCCAATCTTTGTTTCCTTGTCCATAAAGTAAGGCCCTTGTCTGATTATGAAATGTCTATTCAGATAAATGTTGACTTGCAGCAAAGGGAAATTAAAATTTCAACTACTAAAGCGCGGACTGACAAATTTAGGGACGAAGATGTTCAAACAATGCATGTTTCCTTGGGCGAAGATGACAGAATTGAGTTTCGTTCCCAAACATCTATTTTTCCCGAGAGGCTGCACAGTTCTGTTCTTTCCATGCTTAATGAGGCTGTTTTTTTTGCAAAAATTACTGGGCACCAATCTTTTGAGCTTTCGGGAGTTACTTACAAAGACGCGCCTGAAAAGCCAGAATATTATGACTGGATTTTTGGAAAGGGCTTTTGATTAATCCATTGCGCTTATTTTTTTGTCATATACTAATAAGTTTTGTTTCAATTTTTTTTCCACTATGATTGTTGCTCCGATTATTGTGGTTATTGTTATTGCAATGCTTATTATTATTTCGTGGATTGGCACGTTTGTGATTAATATTCTCATTGCCATTGTTATTGGCCCTATTGGGGGAATGTAGCTTAGGGCGACTGGGATTTCTGATAGGGGATTGGAGAAGAAGAAAATTGCTGCCCAGCTTGGTATTAATGATACTATTGTTATTATCCCGCTTATTTGGTTTGCTTGCCTTGTGTCTGCCAGCATTGCCCCTATTCCTGAAAGGATTATTGCAAACAGGCCGTAGGCCAGCAGGAAAAAGAGGATTATCAGCAGTATCATTGGGATTGTTATTTCTTCTATGTTTGCCATCCAGAGTATTTCCGGCATTATTGTTATTGATACCAGGCTTGCTATTAGCCAGGCAATTAATTGGATTATTCCGAGCAAGCCTAATCCGAGTATTTTGCCTAATAGCAATTGTCCTGTTGAAACGCTTGTCAATAGTATTTCTATTAGCCTGTTTTCTTTTTCTTCTACCATTCCGTAAAGCAGGAATCCTGAGCTTATGAATATTGTTACTGAGAATATTGCTCCAAAAATTGATGGTATTATTATTGGCAGTGGAATCGGTGTTTCCATTGCTCTTCTTATTATTATTTCTTTTGGGAGGTATGTTCCGAAGCTTGATTGCATTGCGGTAATTATTACAAAAAAAATTGGCAGTATTAGTGCAAATAACAGGTAGCCTTTTCTTTTGGCATTGCTTTTGAATTCGTGTTTTGCTATTGCAATTGTTTTGTTCATTTTTTTTGTCTCTTAGGTTTTCATCCATTGTTCTGATTCCACTACTGAAAGGAAAATTGATTCGAGGCTTGGGCTTGTTTCTTCAAATTTTTTTATTGAAAAGCCTTTTTTTATCAGTTCTCTTAATATTTCTTCGGGCTTCAGGCCTATGCCGAAAATCAATTCGAATTCTTTTTTGTTTTTTTGCAGGATTTTTTTAATCCCGTTTATTTTTGAGGCATTTTTTTCAAATTCTTTGTTTTCTTCGCTGAGTTCTATTATGACGCTGTTTTCCGAGTATCTTTCTTTTATTTCTTTTAGGTTTCCGTAAAGCACTCTTCTGCCTTTGTTTATTACAATTACATTGTCACAGATTTCTTCTGCTATGCCCATGTTGTGCGTGCTTAGGATAATTGTTTTTCCATTTTCTTTTTGCTTTTTGATTGTTTCAATTACAAATTTTGTGCTTATGGGGTCGAGGCCTGAGAAGGGTTCGTCCCAAACAAGCAAAGCAGGGTTATGTATAATCGAGCTTATTATTTGCATTTTTTGCTGTGTGCCTTTGCTTAATTCAAATATTTTTTTGTTTTTGTATTCAAGCAGGTTTAGTTCCTGCATTAATCTTGTTGTTTCTTTTGTGGCTTGTTTTTTGCTGATTCCTTTGAGGGTTCCAAGATAGGCTGCAGCATCAATTGTTTTTTCGTTCTTATACAAGCCTCTTTCTTCCGGCAGATACCCAAAAAGGTTTTTTGTTTTTTCAGAAAATTTTTTTCCAAAGATTTCAATTGTTCCCTCGTATTTTTCAATAAGATTCAGGATTATCCTGATTGTTGTTGTTTTTCCTGCCCCGTTCGGCCCTAATAAGCCAAAAACTTGGCCTGTTTTCACGTCAAAGCTGACATTGTCAACTGCTTTTGTGTTGCCAAACTGCTTTGAAATGCAGTTGGCTTTTACTGCTGTTTTTTCTTCTGGCATCTAAAACATTTTGTTTTAACTGATTAAAAAGGTTTTTCAATGGCTTTTTCAGTGCAAGAATATAATTTTTTTAGTGGAATTTTTTTTCTTTTGGTTTTTTTTTGGCCAAATTTGGGCTATTTTTTTTGGAAAGGCAAATTTATATATGCGAATGTTCTTTTTATTTCTAATACGAATAATTTGATGGAAAGTGAGTGGGAATGAGAAATTTAATGTTTTTGTTTTTTGTTTCTGTTGTGGTTTTGTTTTTTTCTTCTTTTGCGTTTGCAAATACTTCCACTACTACAATGACCTGGAATGTGCCGTCTAATAAGAGCCATTCTATTTCTTATGGCGGCACTTGTTCTGCTACTGCTTTCTTTTTTGTTGAAAGCAATGCAGTTATGGATTCTGATGCCGATGGAAATGCTGCCAAGATTTTGCCTTACAATTTGAGAAGTGGCGGCACTGCTTGCCAGGCTGCTGGCACTGCGGGCATTGTTATTACAAATGCAGGGAATGTTGCCATTAACGTTGATGCGAATTTTGCTTCTGCTCCTGACGCTAATACTTGGTTGAAAATTTGGATGGGCAATGGCGATGCCGGTACTGATTGCGGCACTGCTGGTTTTGGCGGCTGGTCAAAGCTTTGTGCTTTGCCTGCTGCTGCTGACACAACTAC
>JAGVNX010000069.1 GCA_020053055.1 Candidatus Iainarchaeum sp. | reverse complement strand
TTCAAAAGGCTTTTGCGAAGCAATCAAATTTGCACAGCAAATTGTTCTTTTCCCAAGGCTTTTTATGAATCAACTCTTTTGCAAAGCAAAAGATTTCTTTCCCAAGGCTTTCTTTTTCAAAGAAAGGCTTTATTTCTTTTTTTCTTCTTTTTTTGTTTCTGCTGTTTTTCCGCCAGCAGTTCCCTTGGTTGTTCCTGCCCCCTGCTTTGCTTCTTCTTTTTTTGCTTCTCCGCCTGCTGCTGCCTTTGCTTCCTTGCCTTCTTTCTTTTCTCCTTTTGCTTTTCCTGCTGCTTCCTGGGCTGCAATTTCCTCTGCAGTGATTTCTTTTACAACCCTTGGCCTTGTGCCAATGCTTTCAACATCAGTGTCAATTGTAACGCTTAATTTTGCAGGCATTTTTGCCTGTGCCCGCAACAAAGCCTGTTTTGCAAACGGAATGTGAATTTCGTCAATCAGAATGCTCATGATTGTCTGCCCTGCTTTTATTCTCGCTGCCCTGCCAATTGGCTTTCCAAACGCATGGCTCATTCCTTTCTGGATTCTGTCAGCATGCGCACCCTGAGCCTGCTTGTTTTCCCGGAGAATATGAAAAGGATAAATCCTTATGCGCATAAAATAATTTTCTTTTCCAATTTTGTTATTCAAAAACCTGTTGATTGCAATTCTTGTGGCTTCAATTGCATTATCCCTTATCTGGACATTTTCTTCAACAACAAGGTCTGCAATATGAGTAAATTTTTTTGCAGGGTTTCCCATATTAAACTGCCTTGTTTTCAGGCCAGGAGTAGCTCCAATAAAATTTTTTTTGGGACAACGATTGCCACTCTCGTGTAAGGCCTGTCCCTGCTTGGGTCATTATAACAGTGTCCCGGCCTCAAACCCATAAAATCACAATTCCCATTGATTATTTTAAAACCAAAAATTCGTTTAATTAAGAAACTTGGAAGATAAAGATTAATTAAAAAGAAAGTATTAAAAAGGATTTGTGAAAAAAGGATTTACTTTCTTTTTATTTTTGGGTTCCTTTCAAGCTGGCCAAGCCTTTTTTGAAGCGCTACCAAAACACTAGCGTCTGCAACTCTTCTAAGATACTGGCCTTTTACGACTGCTAATGGAACACCATGTTTAGCGCAAATAGCCAAAATTTTGTCTGCAACAATGCTTGCCCTGTTAGCCCAATTTCCAGAATGTAAATAAATGTCATTAATTTCTCTTATTGCTTCAGGGGGCATTTTTCCCTTGGTTTTCCTTACCAGCCTGCGAGATGGTTGTTGTTTTCCAAAAACCGCCCTTTGGCCTATCGCACGCGCGCCGATTGCAAGTGGCTTTTTTCTTCTTCCAGAAGTTCTAGACATTTTAATCAAGTATTATTTGAGCAATACCCAAATTTAAATCTTATGCATTTGCTTTTACAGTGCTTTTTTTCAGTAATTTTAATTGTTTTTCAATTTCAGCAATTTTTTCTGCTGCCTGCTGTTCAAAACCAGCCCTTGCAATTTCAAGCGCATCAAGGGCTGCTTCAAATTTTTTTGCCGAAGCATTTTCCCGTTCCAATTTTGAAGCGGATATCTTGGTTTCAGTGTCCTTCACAAGGCCGTCAACAATGCTTGACTCCAATTCAAGAGTTTCATTAATCATTGCTTGTGTTTCCTGCACTTTTTTATTAGAAGAATCCAAAAATTCTTCAATCTCGCTTTTTGATTTAATCAATTCAGAATTCATTTCTGCAATCAAGGTTTTTTTTGTTTCATCAAGTTCGCCAAGCCTTTCATCAATCTGCTTCAGGCTATCCTTCTGCGCCTGCTGCAGCTTTTCAAGCCTTGCAATGTCATTCTTAACTGATTTTGAAATTTCTTTTAATTCAAGAACCTTTGCATCAAGCATTTTGCCCAAGTCCCTTGTTTTCTGCTCAAGCTTTGAATTGACTGTTTCAACAGTCAGTTCCCTTTGGCCTTCAAACAAGGCATTAACCTTGTCAATTTCCTTCTTTGCAATTTCCGAAGCCCTTTTCTGAATTTCCAAATCAATGTTTGCCTGAATGCCCTTCATTTCCTGCAATCTCTGGTTAACAATAGTCAAAATTCCCTTTTCCCAGAGCTTTTCAAAATCAATATCCTCTTTTTTCCCCTCTTTTTCTGCATTGTCTTTGTTCTTTGAAGAAAACTTGCCTTCAACAATTTTCCCTTTTGTTTCTTCGTATTCAATGTTTTCGCTTTCCTCTTCAGGTTCTTCCTCAACAGTTTCACTTGTTTCTTCTTCAGGTTTACCAGTTTCAGATTCAAAAGATTCCTCTTCGACCCCGGAATTTTTTTCTTCGGAGGCAGTATTTTCAATTTTTTTTTCAAAAATGCTTTGGGCTTCTTCTTCAGCAAGTTCTTCTGTTTCCTCAATAGTTTTTCTCACATTGATATCTTCAGGCTTTTCTTCTTCTCCTAAATACTCTTTTTCCAATGCTTCTGCCTGTGCATCCTCTTCCGAAACAAGCTGTTCTTCAGGCTCTTCCTTGTTTTCAAATTTTTTCCCGCGGCTTTCCTCTTCAGGCTCTTCTTCTTTTGGGCGTTTGCCGAGCCGCACTTCTTCAATCAAAGCCCTGGCTTGTTTTTCACTGATTCCAACATCCTTTAAATTGGAAATAATTTCTTCTTCCGGAACCTTCAAAGCCAAGAGCTTTTTTATTCCATCAAGCAAAATCTTTTTCTTGTTAGGCATCATTACAATAAAGAATTAAGAAATATAAAAAACCGCTCTTTTACAAATTCGCAGGGTAATGCAGGCTCTTTTAATGGCTTGATTAATGCCGAAGCGAATTTGTGTTTTCCTGCTTTTAATGTGTTCTTCGCACAGTGTCAAGCAGAAAAAAACCATGTTTGACGCTTGACAATGCTGTTTGAAAGAAAACGAATTTTAAGCCAAATTTTAAAAAAAGAAAAAAAAGAAAGGAAAACCGGTTTTTTTTTGAAAACCGGTTACACTGGCTATATTTTACAGTTAGCCGCTATAATTGGGGCGAAATCAATGTTGCAATTAGTGCCAAAAGTAGGGCTATACTCAATATGAAGGCTATTATCACTGGTATCAAGACTACTATTAACGCCTTGATTGTGCTGATTTTGTTTGCCACTGAAATCAAAATCACGGCCAAGTATATTACATACAAAAGCCAAAGCAACGTGATTATGGCTCCAAGTATTGGAATCTGGCCAAGCAGGTTAATTACTATGCCGAGTACAAGCAGTTGCCAGACAAGCTTTGACATAAGGCAATAGTTTTCAGTGAAAGTCCCTGTGCCGCCAAAAGCTTTTGCAATAAGCCAATAAATGCCAGTCCCAATCATTGTGCATATAAGGCCAAAGATGATTGCGAGAATAGGCACTATTACTATTGCAAGGTAGCCCAAATTGATTAGGATTCTCCAAAACCAGAATTCTGCTCCTACCATTGGGCCCAAAAACCCAGCGCCAATTGCAGTTAGAATCGTTATGCCAATACCAGCAAGCAATCCAACAATTAAATAGTAAATTACAAATGTTTTGATTGCTGCATTGAGGCTTGACTTGCTTTTTTCCTGTTCCATTGTTTCGCGCGGATGGATAAGGATGTCAAAAAAACCCATTTTTTTTCACCTCCGCAAATTCATCAAATCAGAGGCATATAAGAAAAAACCTGTATTTAAGGGTTGCTGAACAGCTTTTTTGGTGTTTGAAAAAATAAAAAAAGAAAAAAGGAACTTTTTTGTTCCTTTTTTAGTCTTTGGAAATTGAATAAATTGCTTTCAATGCCGGAAGAAATACTGCTGCTGAGACAAACGCACTGAAGGGCATAATAAAAAACCCGAGAATGTTTGATAGTGCTACTGAACCAACTGCCAGGCCGATTGCTGCAATAATGAATTTTGTCACTTCTTTGTCTGAAATATTCAGTATTCCGACAATTAAGCCGAGAACAACCAGAACCACAGCAGCAATGCCAATTGTGCCGGCTGTTATCCAATTAAGAGTGCCTGCCAGTCCAACAAGGACTGAGATTATCACTCCCAATATGAAAGTAAAACTGCCTATTTTTGCCAAACCTGCCATTTTTTTCACCTCCTCACAGTCATTAATTATCGGAGATTAATACGTAAAAACTTGTATTTAATGGTTGCCTGCGAGCTTTTTTTTCCAATAAAAACAGTTTTAATTTATTATTCT
>JAGVNX010000002.1 GCA_020053055.1 Candidatus Iainarchaeum sp. | reverse complement strand
CCTTTATGCGAAGGGGCAAAACGCTGCATTTCAAACAAGGCCTCAAGCTTTGCCTGTGGGGAATTGGCCTGCTGGTATTTGAGGCGTGCTTTTTCAAAATCAATAGTAACATTAGCCGGCATTAAAAAAATAAAAGCGGCAAACTATTAAAAAACGTTTTTTTTGGCTTGCACACGGCAAAAAATGAAAAGCCTAACAAACAAGCAAAGTTTCAAATGCAATGCAGAGCAATTTTTTTATTCCGCCCATAGCCTTTCAAATTCTGCTTCGAATTTTTTGGCCGCTTCCGCATTGTTCAAAAAAACAAGGTTTTCGTTGTTGCCTTCATCCGCATTTTTTGAATAATTAAAACTGCCTGTTGCCACAAAAGCAGAGTCAATGACTGTAAACTTGTTGTGCATTATTCCCTCGGGGTTGTCCATGAATTTTACTTCAATGCCTGCCTGCAAAAGCTTTTCATCGTCGCTGTAAGAACTGCCTGCCTGCTGTTTTTCCATAAGCACCCTGACTTCAAGGCCGCGGTTTTTTGCGCTTATCAGGGCATCGGAAATCCCGTCGTGCGTAAAAGAATAAATCGCGACAAGAACAGTTTTTTTGGCTGAATCAATACGCGAAACCAGTTGCATTGAACAATTGTCCTGCGGGCAAAAAAAAATTTCTTCGCTTATGCTATTGGCCTGTACTGCTGGGCAGGCAGGGGCTGTTTGGGTTTGCGCAAAAAAAAGCGCTGCAACCGCAAAAATAATTAAAAAAAGAAAAAGAAATTTTTTCATAAGAAAGCCCATCTTTTTAAGGGGGAATCATGCCAGAGTTTTTTATTGCGGCGGGATTATTGCAAAATTGCATTCGGGAATCTTTGGATTTACTGCACAAACCCCATTTTTCATGTTGTCGGCATGGGTAATAAATTTGCAGTTCAAAACAACATGGGGCACTTCATTTATGCCATAAGCGCTTGCAGTTGAAACCATCAGGGGCTTGTCTTTTTCAACCTGTTCAAGGCAACTGCCAAGCTGTGTTTTGTCAATCCTTGCGAAGTCCATTGCTTCACTAAGGATATCTGCAGGAATTGGCCTGTGGAAATTCGGGCTTTCTGAGCAGCGCTCCAATCCGTTGTAATCAAGCACATTCTGGTCTGGAGCGCAATAATACTTGTAAACCGGAGCCTGAAATTCCCTCAATTTTCCCTGCCTGCTTGCACAAATGGAATAATTTGCAAACGGGCTTATCTTCTCCCAAGTGTAAAGCATTTTTTTGGAATCCAGGGGAAAAAAATTGTAATTAAAATCTATTTTATTGCCAAACAATTCCTTGTTTTCTTCAAGGCTCACTGTTGAAAGCGCGCACGGGGCACAATAAGGGTCGGTGTAAAGGTCAACCCGAATCTTATCATTTGAACCACAAGAATTCACATCCAGGAGCATTTCAACATGGCCCCTTTCATCAAAGGCAATTTCGGGAATAAGATAGGAATCGTTCCATTTTACAATTTTTTCAATTCTGACATAATAATCGTCCAAAACATTTTTCAGGGAATCAAAACCGCCCTTTGTCTTGATTTTCATTGTGGAATCAAGGCTTTTGCCGTCAAGAATAACAAGCGGAACCCTTTTGGGCATGATAATTGAAACAAGCTTTTTTCCATCCTCTGACCCAATTTCAATTTTTTCCTTCATATATGCAATGCGGTTCTCCTCAAGCAGGGCAATAAAAGAATTGTCCTCTTCGCAACCCGCACAATCCTGCGAATAAAGAATCATGAATTTTGCAATGTGCTTTTGCGAAGTATCAGCATGCTTGAAATCAAGCAGCACTGAAAGCTGCTGCGGAGCATTCATTGAAAAAATAAGCAAAACTCCGGCAGCAATTATTGCAATAAAAACAATTGAAAGCAAAACAGGAAAAAGCCTGTTTTCAAGAATCTTTCCAAAACCGCTGCCAGGCTTTTTTTCAGCAGAAACAATTTCTTTTTTATGCGCAGATTCCTGAAGCTCATGCTCTTCTTTTTCATTTTTTTCCAGAAGTTTTTCCTTCCCGCCCCCTTGCTTTTTCCCTCTTGCCATAAAAACCAGTGAAAAATAATTCAGACAATGCTTTTTGCTAATTATTGGTTCTAAAAAAAGATTTTTAAACAAGCATTATTTAACCAGCAAAAAAAATACAAGTGAAAACTTTAAAATAACTCCCTAAAAGGAATCTTTAGGTGCGCTAATGATAATTACTGTTTTTCTTGGAATATTTGTCCTGGCTTTATTAATAGGGAACGGGCTGCTTTTTTTTATTCCAAAAAAAACCAGTGAAAAAACCGTTCCAAGCGCCCAATACTGCAAAAACATTAGCCCAACCCAGGAAACACAAGGCCCCGGCGGAACAAACTCCGCAGTCAAGGCACTTGTCGTTGAAGAAAGAATAAACCTGTTGAACAAGCGCCTGGCGCGCCTTGAAGAAATAGGTTCAATGCCAAGCAGGAACATTACAACAATCACAGAAAACGAGTTTGCACAAAAAATACTCGATTTGCAGGAATTCAAGCACAACTCACGCATAGAAATAGAAGCGCTAAAACAAAGGCTTGCAGAATTAAGAAAAGAATTAAACCTAGAGCCAGACAATGCAAAAAAAAGAGCCGAAACAAGCATTTCCCGGGAAAAACTGCACGCACTTGCATTCAGAAGCAACTAAACCCTTTTCTTCCAGGTTTCCCTTTCTCCCTTGTCAGAACTCTTGTCACGAACATTTTTTGCCAAAATACTGGCAGCGCCGACCTGAACAACCTTGTCATCAGCTTTCGGCAAAAACACGGCTTTTTTGCTTTCAATTCCTTTCAAGGGAGAGCCATCAATTACAATTTTAAAGCCTGAAAACTTTTTTTCAAAATACGAAATTATTTCATTCATTGCCCATGCTTCCATTTGATTCAAATTTTTTCCGCTTGCGCGCAAAGCATCAATTTCCGCAGCTGAAATTTCAACAAGTTTTTTTCCCAAAATGTTTTTTTCAACAAGCAGCGCCTTTTCACGAATATTTGATGTTTTTTTGCTGTCCCTGAATTCACGAAGCCTTGCTGTTTCTCCAAGCACTCCCGCAATAACCAGAGGCCCAAAATTCTCTCCCCTGCCAGTTTCATCAATCCCCAAAACCAATTCGCTTGTCCCTTTAAATTCTGCCAAAATTTTTTCTTTGGCTTTTTCAAAGTTTTTGCCCTGAATCAAAAGTTTTCCTGACTTGTAAAGCGTTACAACACAACCGCCAATTTCTGCCTTTGCTTCCTCATGCCCTGTTTTCAATTCCAAAGAAGGAAATTTTTTCAGGAAAGCAATTATTGCTTTTTTTTCGGATTCGGAAAAATTCAGGGAAGCCTGCATTCAAAACACAACGCAGAACAAAAATTTAATTGTTTCCATTCCCAAGCAAAGGCAAACAAGAAAGAACAAAAAAAGGAAATAATTTCAGGATACTAAAAAACAACAAGTAATCAAAATCCTTAAATATTCCAATTTCCTTTTTGTATACGATTTAAATGCCTGCACCACTGGAAAAAATAGAATTAAGCGAAAACGTTTCCATAATCGGGCGAAGCCTCAAAGACATTGAAAAATACGGTTCAAGAGGAACAGCTTACATTGGCAAAGTCCTGATGTCTGCAGGCGAAAAGCCAGTTCTTGGAAGAAAAATCGCAATGGACATTGCAAAGGCACACCTTGTCCTGATTTGCGGCAAGCGAGGAGGGGGAAAGTCATACTCGTTAGCAGTTCTCTTGGAAGAATTTGCGCGCTTAGACCCTGATGTAAAGGCAAGGACAACAGTAATTTGCATTGACACAGTCGGAATATTCTGGAGCCTAAAAATTCCCAACAAGGAAAACATTTCCGAATTGGCTGAATGGGACTTAAAACCAGAAGGCACCCCAGTAAGGATTTTAGTGCCGAAAGGAAAAATTGATTTTTACAAGGAAAAAGGCGTGCCTGTTGATGGCAGTTTTACAATCAAAGCATCAGAACTTGAGGCAATAGAATGGATGGCTCTTTTCAAGCTTACTTGGAGAGACCCTGAAGGAGTGCTTATTACAAGGATAATTGAAACCTTGAAGGAAAAAATCGGAACCTATTATGGAACAGAAGAAATAATCACTGCAATCAAAAAAGACACTGAATCAGAAGCTCTTGCAAAACAATCCCTCATAAACAGGATAAAAGTCGCGCAAAGCTGGGGCCTGATTGAAAAAGAAGGCACAAGAATACGGGAAATCGCAAAGCCAGGGGCAATTACAATTGTCGATGTTTCAGCTTACAGGCAGGCAATCGGAATAGAAGGGACAAAAGACATAATCGTAGCATTGCTAGGAAAAAAATTGTTTGAAGAAAGAATGCTTTACAGGAAAGAAGAAGAAATGAAGCTCATCAAAGGAGAAAAAAAAGAATCAAGCATGCCAGTTGTCTGGATGTTCATTGACGAAGCCCACATGTTCATGCCAAAAGACGAGGACAACATTGCATTAAAAGTATTGCTGGAATGGGTGCGCGTTGGAAGGCAACCCGGGTTAAGCCTGTGCCTTGCAACCCAAAGGCCTGAACGATTGCATCCCGACGCAGTAAGCCAGTGCGACCTGTTCATTTCCCACAGATTAACTTCACAGCCAGACATAACAGCTGTTTCTGCCTTGCGGCCAAGCTATATGCACCAGGATTTTGACAAGTATTATGCGGAAATGCCAAAATCAAAAGGCTATGCAATAATCCTTGACGACAACACAGAAAAAATCTGGATGGTAAAAATCCGCCCAAGATATTCATGGGATGCAGGCACAGACGCAAGCGCGTTTATTGACTAAACTTTTCTTAAAGCCTTTTTGCAAGGCAAAAAGCCTTGGGAAAATGCTCTGCAAAGCCTTTTTGCAAGGCAAAAAGCCTTGGGAAAATGCTTCGCAGAAAGAAAAGTTTAATCAAAAGAAGATTTTGCTGCGCAAAATCAATACATTTTTTTATTTTCCTCTTTTTCCAGCCCTTGAATTCCTGCAAAATTCTTTTTTATGCAGGCAAACATAAGTATATAATATTTTTGTAAGTATATTGTTTGTGTGGTTTTATGGGGCATATTACTGTTTCTTTGGAGGACAAGGATGAGCGCAAGCTTAGGGCAATTACAAGCCAAAAATACAGGAATAAAAAAGGTTCAATGGCAAAAGTCATTTCAGAATGCCTCGGCCTGCTGGAAAAGGAATCAGCAAGGGAGCGGGCAATGGCAAGGCAGCTGCGATGGATGGACAAGGGATTCAAATTGGGAAAATTGCTTGTGAAGAACAGGGAAGAACTGTATGACAGAAAACTCTGAAATCAGGCTTGTTGATTCCAACATTTTGGCTTATGCTTATGACAAAAGCGAAGTTCAAAAAAACATTATTGCAAAGGGCACCCTGAAAAACCTTTGGCAGGAAAAATCCGGGGCATTAAGCATACAAAACCTCGCTGAATTTTATTATACAATAACAAAAAAAATTGAATTTCCCCTGCAGCCCGACAATGCAAAACAAATAATACTTGACTTTAACCAGGCATTTCAAATAATAAAATATGACGAAAAAACAATAATAAGCGCAATAAACTGCCAGGAAATTTACAAAATTCATTTTTGGGATGCACTGCTTGCCGCAACAATGGAAGAAAATGGCATTGAAACAATAATAACGGAAAATGAAAAGGATTTCAAAAAAATAAAATGGCTAAAAACAATAAACCCATTCAAGCAATGAAGCGATTGTCAGTACATTTTTTTGGCTTTTTTGTTTTCCCATTCCGCAAAAATTGCAAGGCATTCTTTCCTGCCTAACTGCTTTGCAATTATTTTCTTTTTTGCCTTTCCCCTTATTTCATTGTAAATGCCATTATCGCCAAAACCGATTTTTTCCGCATCGCTTGAAATGCACCCGTAAAACAATTTTTTTATTTTTGCCCATCTGATAGCGGAAAAGCACATTGGGCACGGCTCGCAGGAAGAATAAATCTCGCAATCGCTTAAATCAAAACGCGCGAGCTTTTTTGAAGCTTTCCTGATAGCAACTATTTCTGCATGCGCAGAAGGGTCATTTGTCGAAAAGACTTCATTATGCGCTTTTGCAATAACTTTTCTTTTGCATACAATAACTGCCCCAAAAGGGCCGCCGCTGCCTGAGCGCACGCCGGAATATGCTTCTTTAAGCGCGAGTTTCAAAAACCTGTTCATTTTACAACACCAAGACTCTGCTTGTCAACCCAGTGCACATAAACCAGGCTGTTTGAATAAACCTTGTCCAAAAATTCAAATTCAATATGCCTTGAATACAAATTGTCTCCCACAGGCTTTTCATCCAGGAACATTGAACGGTTGACAACATAATCAATATTGTATTTTTGGAGAATGCTTTTGTCCTGTTCTTTGAGGAATCTGTAACTGTCATCAATCATCGCAGCATTTGCATACTCAACTGCCAAATCTGCACTGCTTTTTCTTTCCGCAAAATAAATGAACGGATGCCCCAAATAAGGCTCGTTAAGCACATTGGAATTTGCAGAGGAATTGTCCTTCACAAACACAAAGGAATCAGAAACAGCCGGAATTACAGGGTAAAAAGCAAGGATTACCACAAACATTACTGTGTATGCCACGGCAAAAAAAGTTGCAATGCTATATTCTCCCAAGCGCCCCTTCAAAAAATCTGCCGGAAAAAGCAGGGAAACCAGCAGTGCAAAAGTAATTGTTGCCACAATGTTAATTCTGTAAGAAATTGTCAATTGCACTGCAAGAAAAAGCAGGAGAAAAAGGATTATCCTCAAATTGTATTTGCCGAGGCTTATTTTTTTTAAAAGCAAAAACGGCAGTATAAACAATCCAATCAGGACAAGCATTGGGTAATAATCAAGCAAGAAGCCGTAAAGAGGAATGCTCCAGAAATAACCCCAGACATTATACTTTGCCTGCGAAGGAAGCCCGCTTGAAACCAGCGTAGGGGCAAAGAAAACTGCTGCAATCAATGCTCCAACTGCAATTGCTTTTGCGATTTCCTTCAGTGTTTTCCTGTCAGTTACTATTACAGGCAGCATGAATAAGTACATTATGGCAATCGGAGTCTGGAAAAAAGTTCCGAACCCGAGCGCAACTCCGCTTGCAAGCCCTTTTCCGTTCCTCAAAAAATACATGCTGATGAAAAGAAACGCATAACTAAGAACATGCCTTATGTTAAAGCTGAAATCTGAAAACATAAAGCCGCCGAACAAGACAGCCAGCATGCCAAGGTAAGCTTTTTTCCCTATTCCAAAAGAACTGAAAAACAAATAGCCTGCGCCCAAGAAAGAAAGCTGTGCAAGCAGCATTATTATTGCATAACTCTGCTGGGTGCCAAGCCCTGTTAACCAGGAAATCCCGGGGTTTGCAAAAAAATAACCGCTCATATAGCCAAAAGGCTTTGTTCCCAAAAAACTGTAAGAATCAACAGCGGGAATTGCCTGGTTTTCCATTATTGTCCTTGATTGCCTTTCATAAAAAGAAGTCCAGACTCCAAAATAAGTTGGCGTGAAAAGATTGAAAAAAATCGAGGAAAAAAGAATTATGCACAAAAGCAGAATAAGCAGGGGGGAAACTTTTTTCACTTTTTCCGCCCAATTAATTTCCAATGCCTTGTTTTTTGCAAGATTTTTCCTGAAAAAAAATCCAAGCGCCAGAGCAATAACTGCAATTGCAATCGAAAAATTCAATGCCGAAAGCAACCCCAAAACATTCAGCGTGAAAACAACAAGGCAAATTATCGAAAAAAACGAAAGAATGGAAAAAACAAGCTTTTCAAACAAATTGTTTCCAAAAAACACAAGCCCCGCAAGCACACAAATAAGCACAGCAATTATTGCAATGCCCAAAAAAGGATTCATCCGAAAATCAAACGCTTTTTCAGCAAAAATTTCTTTTTCAGCCCCCCGAAAAACCACTTTTATAGAATTGCTGCCTTGCTGCAGGGAAATCTTTTCTTTTCCTTCAAAAGTTTCTCCGGAAAAATAAAACGCGTGGTCCAATTTGCCATTTACAAAAATTGAACCCGGAGAATATTTTGCATTATTATTGCCGGTGATTCTTATTCCAAGAATTTCATCCTGCAAATATTCAAGCAAAACCTGCGGATTGCTTTCTTCCATTGCAGCAACTTTGGCAACATGAAAAAACACCCTTTCAGAGCCCAAAAAAATTTGAACAAAATTATCCTCTTTTCCAAGATAATCCGCAGAAACACACTCGCTTATTAACTGGTTTTTTGACACATCAACCTGCTTTCTTAAAACCACGCTATCATTGGCAATAAGCATAAAATTTTGTTCCATTTCCTTTCCAAAATTAGAATTCACCTGCAAAGAAAAACAACTTTGGCCCCTTTCTTCAACTGCCTTGTCAAATTCCAGAAGCGCAAGGCTTGTTACCTTGTCAGGAGAAAACAAAGAGCCCCACTGAGTGCTCATTAGCCAGGAAATGCAAAGCACTGCAAATACAATTGCAAAAAAAAACAAAAAATTTTTTTTGTCCATAAAAACACTTTTTTTGTTTATCCAAAATTCAGGTTCTTTCTTTTTGGCAACTTACATTTTTCTTTCTTCGCAAGAAAGAAAAAGGCAGTGGGCCTGGGCGGAATCGAACCGCCAACCTCAACCGTGTGAAGGTTGCGTCATAGCCATTAGACCACAAGCCCAGGGAATGCATAAGAAAAACCTGTGGCGCAATATTTAAATAAGAATTACGGAGTAATAATACTGGTTTAAATGAAAAAAATTGCCTTGCTCATGACAATGCTCTTTGCTTTTGCAGGAATTGCAAATGCCGTTACTCTGAGCGCTCCGCAGGAAATTCCCGCAAGCGTCAACTGGAGTTTTACAGCAAATTTTGACAATTTTAATTTCAACGAGGCAAAATTCTTTTTGGACGACAAGCCACTGGCAACAATTTTCACTTACAATTCAGCATTGTTCCTTGCGCCGAATTCCATTGACAACAGCCTTGTCCTGAACATTTCCATTTCCGAAAACAATGTTTTTGCTTCAATGGCAGGCATTTCAGAAGGAGAGCACAATCTCAGGGTTGACTTGTTTTCAAATGGCCAGAAAATAGATTCTGTTTCCGCAAAAATAATTGTTTCAAATTCCCTTGACTCTGGTTATAAGACTGAAATTCAGAAGAACCTTGATTCTTTAAAAGCAAGCGTGAATGCTTTTGCAGTTGAAATAAACCAATTGAAAAGCGATGCAAGTGATTTACAGGCATCAAAAACTGATTCGGAACAAAAAGTTTCCAGTATTTTCTCTGCTCTTGAAGAATTAAAATCCAAGATTGAAAAAATTGACGGGGAAATCATGCTTTTGATTTCAGATATTGAATATTTAAAGCAAAACCCTGTTTTGCAGGAAAAAAACCAGCCTGAACAAAAAAGCTTTTTGGAAAGCCTTGTTGGCGGAAATTCAAAAGAAAAGCAAGCAGCAGAAACCCAGCCAGCAGAAGAGCAAACAACAAACAACGATTCAAATGAACCAATTGCAAGTGCACCCCTGCCTTTGTTTTCGCTTGGCACTTCAGGAACATTGCTCTGGATTTTTATAGGATTGCTTATTGTTTTGGCAGCAATTGTTGTTTTTAGGATTGCAAAGGAAAAAGATTTTACCATGGGCTCAGGCTTGAAGTCTTACAATGAAGACCAGGGAGTCCTTGGAAGCAATGTAATGCAAGGCAATACTGACAATCAAAAACAAGGAAAATGGTCTTTTGAAAAGCAACCCGAAAAAAAACAACCTTCAAGCAGTGGATTGCACTTTGGAAACTTGCTTAGAAGAAGCCATTAAAGCAAAAAACACTGGGGCTTTGTTTTAAAAGCTTTTTTCTTGCATAACCTTTTATTCTTACAATCTAGGGGTGTTACTTTTTATGGGTCTGCATGCAGCTTCAGAATTTTGGAAACCAAAAGGAGAAAAAAAAACTCTCACAATTACTTTTGAAGGAGGAGAAGAAATAGTGCCTTCATTAAAAAGCGCAATGATGGAAAATAATATCAAAAACTGCAAAATCATTGACATGGAAGGAAACCTGCGCAAAGCAGTCCTTGATGTCGTGCAAGGAAAAAATTCTAAAAATCAAAGTTTTGAAAATGTTCCAATTGTGCACGCATCAGGAGAATACAAGCTGAGTTTCGGCGACATGTACGGCAGAATGAGCATTACAATACAGGAAAAACAGCCAAGAACATGCGCTTTTGTAAAAGGAACAGCGGACAACGGCCTGACAATAAAAATAAGCTTCGT
>JAGVNX010000006.1 GCA_020053055.1 Candidatus Iainarchaeum sp. | reverse complement strand
GACACACAATTTTTGTTTAAAGAATTCATGCAAAAAATAAAGGAATGGAGGTGACAGCATATTGATAAACCAAAAAAAGTTTTGATTTTAGGAAGCGGAGCATTAAAAATAGGCGAAGCCGGCGAGTTCGATTACAGCGGAAGCCAGGCAATCAAAGCTTTGAAAGAAGAAGGCATTGAAACAATTTTGGCAAATCCAAATATTGCCACTGTTCAAACCAGCAGCGGCTTTGCAGACAAGGTTTATTTTTTGCCAGTAAACAAAGAATTTGTTGAAAAAATAATTGAAAAAGAAAAGCCTGACGGAATACTGCTTGGCTTTGGAGGCCAGACAGCGCTGAATTGCGGCCTTGAATTGAATGACTCAGGAATTCTTGCAAAACACAATGTAAAAGTGCTTGGCACTGGAATTGAAGCAATCCGAAAAACAGAAGACCGGGAATTATTCAACAAGGAATTGAAAAAAATTTTTGTTAAAGTTCCGAAAAGCATTGCTGTCAAAACAGTAAAAGAGGCGCTTGAAGCAGGCAAAAAAATCGGTTTTCCGTTAATAATTCGGGCTGCTTTTGCGCTTGGCGGAAAAGGCAGTGGCTTTGCAAAAAATAAAAAAGAATTGCGTGCAACAACTGAACAGGCTTTGAAGGCAAGCCCGCAATTGCTTGTGGAAGAATGCCTGAAAGGCTGGAAAGAAATTGAATATGAAGTTGTAAGGGACATTAATGACAATTGCATTACTGTTTGCAACATGGAAAATTTTGACCCACTTGGAATACACACTGGCGAAAGCATTGTTGTTGCTCCAAGCCAGACTCTTTCAAACAGCGAATATCATCTGCTCAGGGAAATTGCAATAAAAGTAATAAGGCATTTTGGAATAATCGGAGAATGCAATATTCAATTCGCTTTGGACCCAAAAAGCACTGATTACAGGGTTATTGAAGTGAATGCAAGGCTGAGCAGGAGCAGTGCGCTTGCTTCAAAAGCAACAGGTTATCCATTGGCATTTGTAGCTGCAAAATTGAGCCTGGGGCATAATTTGATGAAATTGCAAAACCAGGTTACCAAAAAAACAATGGCTTGTTTTGAACCTGCGCTTGATTATATTGTTGTAAAAATTCCGCGCTGGGACTTAAAAAAATTCAAAAAAGTAAACTGCCTGATTGGCACTGAAATGAAAAGCGTTGGAGAAGTAATGGCAATTGGCAGGACTTTTGAAGAGGCAATACAAAAAGCAGTGAGAATGCTGAACATTGGCATGTACGGCTTGGCTGGAAACAAAATTGAAATGAAAAAAATAAGCCAAAAAATAGCGAATCCGACAGATGAAAGGCTTTTTGCCATAGCCGAAGGCTTTAGGCAAGGCATGAACATTGAAAAAATCAGTTCCCTAAGCAAAATAGACAAATGGTTTTTGTACAAAATAAAAAAAATCGTGGATAGCGCAAAAGAAATTGGCAATAAAAAAATTTGGGAAATGGAAAAAGAAACAATGCTAAAAGCAAAACAAATTGGTTTCAGCGACAAGCAGATAGCTGTTTTGACTGGAACAGAAGATGAAATGGTTGTAAGAGAAAAAAGGAAAGAGCTTGGCATAACTCCTTTTGTTAAGCAGATTGACACGCTTGCAGCTGAATTTCCAGCGCAAACCAATTACCTTTACATGACATACAACGGAATTGAAAATGATATTGATTTTAAAAACACAAAACAGGCAATTGTGCTCGGAAGCGGAGCATATTGCATTGGAAGCAGCGTTGAATTTGACTGGTGCGCAGTAACATCAATCAAAACCCTGAAGCAAATGGGTTTTGGCACAATCATGGTTAATTCAAACCCTGAAACAGTAAGCACTGATTATGATGCCTGTGACAGGCTTTATTTTGAAGAATTGAGCCTTGAAAGAGTGCTTGACATCTATGACAAAGAACAGCCAGAAGGAATAATAATAAGCAGCGGAGGCCAGATTCCAAACAATCTTGCATTAAAGCTTCATAAGTCAGGGGCAAAAATTCTTGGGACTTCGCCTGAAAGCATTGACAAAACAGAAAACAGGCACAAGTTCAGCGCATTATGCGATTCTCTTGGAATTGACCAGCCCGAATGGAAAGAACTGGCAAAAGAACAGGAGGCGATTGAATTTGCAAAAAAAACAGGGTTTCCTGTCCTGATAAGGCCAAGCTATGTTTTAAGCGGAAGCGCAATGAGCGTTGCATTCAATGAAAAGGATTTAATTGCATACTTAAAAAAGGCGACAGACATGTCTCCAGAGCAGCCCATAGTAATAAGCAAATTTATTGCAAATGCAAGGGAACTGGAAATTGATGCTGTTGCAAAAAACGGGGAGCTTATTGTATGGGCAATTTCAGAACATGTGGAAAATGCAGGGGTTCACAGCGGTGATGCAACAATTGTTTTGCCTCCGCAAAAAACCTATCCAATAACAACAAACAAGGTATTGGAAATAACAAAAAAAATTGCAGGCGAATTGTGCATTACCGGGCCATTCAATATCCAGTTTATTGCAAAGCAAAACGAGGTCAAAGTAATTGAGTGCAATTTGAGGGCAAGCCGAAGCTTTCCATTTGTATCAAAAGTAACAGGGACAAATTTTATTGAAATTGCGACAAAAGCAATAATTGGCGAAAAAATTGTTCCTATTGAAAAAAATAATCTTGAACTAAAATATGTCGGCGTCAAAGCCCCCCAGTTTTCTTTCGGCAGGCTGAAAGGCGCTGACCCTTTGCTGGGCGTTGAAATGGCTTCAACAGGAGAAGTTGCCTGCCTTTCAACAGGGCTTGAAGATGCTTTTTTAAAAAGCCTCATTGCAACAGGCTTTTCCATGCCAAGCAAAAGCATTTTATTAAGCATAAGCGGCGATGAAAACAGAAAAGACTTTATTGAAGAAGCAAGGATTCTTGCAAAAAAATTCGGGCTTTTTGCAACAGAGCATACCCGGCAATTTTTGGCAAAAAATGGCATTGCAAGCAAAAAAGTCTTCAAAAGCCACGAAAAAAAACACCCAAATACTGTTGACATGTGCAGAGCCGGAAAGATTAGCCTTGTGATTTGCATTCCGCAAGAGCTTGACAGGGAACAGCTTGAGAAGCAATATGCTTTGAGAAGGGCTGCAATTGACTATAATGTGCCGTTGGTGACAAACAAGCAATTGGCAAAATTATTAATCAGAAGCATTGAAAAAAAACAAGGCTCGGATTTTGAAATAAAACACTGGGAAGAATACGTGAACAACAGCAATTCCAAAAAATAAAAAAAATTGGCAGGCCAGCCTGCTTTAAAAACCAGGCATCATTTTAAATAATTTTATTATCCTGATTGTTAACGGGTTTTGTGGAATTCTCTTTAACTGACATAATAAGCATTTGTGACTTTTCAAAAAAAGACATTGACATTGTCCTTGAAAAAGCCGCTGAATTTGAAAAAATGCCAGTGGAAAAAAAAGCCGGGATTTTGAATGGAAAAATTGTTGCTTCCCTTTTTTTCGAGCCAAGCACCCGCACAAGGCTTTCTTTTGAAACCGCAATCCAGAATCTCGGCGGAAAAGTAATCGGCTTTGCAGACCCTGCTGCCAGCAGCACTTCAAAAGGCGAAACTCTTTCTGATTCCATAAAAATAATTTCAGGATATGCCGACATTATTGTAATGCGGCATTTTATTGAAGGCAGCGCGCGCAGGGCCTCGGAAGTTTCAAAAAAACCCATTATCAATGCGGGTGACGGGGCAAACCAGCATCCAACACAAACCCTGCTGGATTTATACACAATAAAAAAAGAATTCGGAAAAATTTCCGGATTGAAAATAGGCTTGCTTGGAGACTTAAAATACGGGAGAACAGTGCACAGCCTAATGTATGCGCTTGCACATTACCCCAACACAGAGGTTTTCTGCATTTCTCCCGAAAGCCTGCGCATGCAACAGGAAATTATCCAGGATAATTCTGAAAAATTGAAAATTTTTGAAACAAGGGATTTGCAGGAATTCTTGCCAGAACTTGATTTGCTTTACGCAACACGCATTCAAAAAGAAAGGTTTGCCGACGAATTTGAATATGAACAAATAAAAAATGTTTTTATTTTGGACAAAAAAATACTGGAAAAAACAAAAAAAAGCTTCAGAATAATGCACCCGCTTCCAAGAGTGAACGAAATCAAGCCTGAACTTGATTCTACAAGCGCAGCCTTGTATTTTGAACAGGCAAAAAACGGCCTGCCAGTAAGGAAAGCAATTCTTTCAATCCTGAAGGACGTGGAAAAATGAATGAAAACTTGTTTATCAAAAGTCCAGGATTCTTTTCTTTTGGCAACCTACATTTTCTTTTCTTCTCAAGAAAAGAAAAGGCGGGTGGAAAAGCATGAACGAAAGCGACATTAGGCTGACTCCGATTAAAAACGGGACTGTATTAGACCATTTGCCTGTTGGCACTGCACTCAAAATATTGGAAATCCTGCAGTTATCAAAGCCGGAGAAAGCAGTGACAATTGCAATCAACACTGAAAGCAAAAAAATGGGAAGAAAAGACCTGGTTTTTCTTGAAGGCAAAGAATTGAAAAAAAGCGAAATTGAAAAAATAGGCCTGCTTGCAAGAGGCGCAACAATGAATCTCATCAAAGCCAGCGAAGTAAAAAGCAAAATAGCAATTGAACTCCCTGAAAAAGCAATTGGAATCATAAAATGCATGAATCCAAAATGCATTTCCCCAATTGAAGGGCTGGAAACAAAGTTTTTTATCCTGCAGAAGCCCCTGCGCGCAAAATGCTTTTACTGCGAAAAAACAATGGGAGAAAAAGAAATCGCAAACGCCATAAAATAAAAAAAAGGGATTGAATTGCTTTCAACAAATTTTGCAGGAATTGAATTAAAAAATCCCACAGTGCTTGCTTCAGGAATTTTAGGGGCAAATGCGGAATTGCTTATTAGAATTGCCAATGCAGGAGCAGGTGCTGTTACAATGAAAAGCATTGGCCCAAGCGAAAGAAACGGGCACAATAATCCAACCGTAATTGCATGGGAACACGGATTATTGAATGCAGTAGGCTTGCCATCCGCTGGTTGCAAGAAAATGGAAGAAGAATGGAAACTGCTTGAAAAAAGCCCTGTGTCAATAATTGCATCAATTTACGGCGCAAATGTTCCAGAATTTGAAGAGGTTGCAAGGGCAGTTGCAGAAAAAAAGCCAGCAATGATTGAAGCAAACATTTCCTGCCCAAATTCAGAAAAGCACGGCCAGCTGTTTGGAACAAGCGCAGAGGCAAGCGCAGAAGTAATCAGCGCAGTGAAAAAAGAAATCGGAAAAATCCCGCTAATTGCAAAATTAACCCCGCAGGCACTGAACATTGGAGAAATTGCAAAAGCATGCGAAGAAGCAGGCGCAGATGCTATTTGCGCAATCAACACTGTGCAGGGAATGCTGATAAACATTGAAGCGCACAAGCCAATACTGCATTTCAAAAAAGGCGGAATTTCAGGGTCGGCAATAAAGCCTGTTGCTGTAAAGTGCATCTGGGATATTTATGAAGCAGTAAAAATCCCAATTTTGGGAATGGGCGGAGTTTCAAGCGGAAGAGACGCAATTGAACTGATGCAGGCAGGGGCAACTGCAATTGGAATCGGAAGCGGAGTTTATTACCACGGCCCAAAAGTTTTTAAAAAAGTCTGCAACGAAATCCGGGAATGGATGCAGAAAAATAATTACAAAAACGTGAAGGAATTGGTTGGGATTGCACATGATTAAGGCAATTATTTTTGACTGGAGCGGAGTGCTGAGCAATGATTGGGAAGCAAGTTTTGCAACAGAAAACGAAGTGCTTGAAACAAGAGGCCACAGGCGATTGTCAAAAAAAGAGTATAAAAAATTGTTTGAATTGCCATGGACAAATTTTTACAAAAAACTAGGCTTGAAAGTAGACATTGAAGAAGAATATGCGCTCTGGGACAAAATTTGCCCAAAACATTCGTCAAAATTAAAGCCGGCTCCTGAGGCAAAAAAAACTCTGCAATGGCTAAAAAAACAAAAAATAAAAATAATTATTTTGAGTGCGCACAATAAAAAGCTTATTTTACAGGAAATTAAACAATATGGCTTTCAGGGCCTGATTAATGAAATAAACGCAAGCAACAATGATAAAAGGGAAAAAATCCAGGAACTAATTGAAAAGAACAAAATTGAAAAAGAAAGCACAATTTATGTCGGGGATATGCGCCACGACATTGAAACAGCAAGGCTTGCCGGAATAAAAAGCGTTGCAGTGCCAAGCAAATACGAAACAAGAAAAAGCCTGGAAAAAGAAAACCCAAACTTTATAATAAAAAGCGTTGCAGAACTGCCAAAATTAATAAAAAAAATTAATGGTGAAAGCAAATGACAGATTTGCCAAGAATGGCGTGCATAAAAAAAATTATGCAGGAAACCCCGAGCATAAAAACTTTTTATTTGGATATGCAAATGAATGCAAAGCCAGGGCAGTTTGCAATGGCCTGGCTTCCGGGAATAGATGAAAAACCGTTTACTCTGACTGCCGTTGGAAAAGAAATTGCGATTACAGTTCAGGAAAAAGGAAAATTCACAAAAGCGCTTTTTGCATTGCACGAGGGAAATTCAATCGGGATAAGAGGCCCGTATGGAAACGGCTTTGATTACAAAGGAGTGAAAAAAGCCTGCATTGTAGCAGGAGGCTGCGGAGCAGCGCCTGTTCTTCTTCTTGCACAGGAATTGAAAAAGAAAAAAATAAAATTAAAAATAATTTTGGGGGCAAGAACAGGAAAAGAATGCCTGTTCAAAAAACAACTGGCAAAAACAGGAGATTTATACATAACCACTGATGATGGCAGCGAAGGAGAAAAAGGTTTTACAACAACTGCGCTTGAAAACTTTCTGCAAAAGGAAAAATTTGATTGTGTGTTTGCCTGCGGCCCTGAACAAATGCTTTCAAAGGTTTTTGCGCTCTGTGAAAAATTTAAAGTTGAATGCCAATTAAATTTGGAGAGATTTATGAAATGCAGTTTCGGAATCTGCGGGCAGTGCGCAATCAACGGGTTTTTGGTTTGCAAGGACGGGCCTGTTTTCAGCGGAGAACAATTGCGGAAAATGCCTGAATTTGGAAATTTTGCGCGCTTGAAAAGCACTAAAAAGGTTTCTTTGCAAGAATATGCACAATGGAGGCAATAAGCGCCGTAAAGGAGAGTTTAAATGAGGCGGCTTTTTAGATTTGCACGCAGAATTTTGTTGGAAAAGAAATTATACGGCGGCAAAAAAACCTTTACTGCAGACCGCGTGAGAAGAGCAGGAGCAATAAAAAGGGTTGCATTGCAAGATGGCTCGCCGATAGCTTGCAAAGGGTATCACGGCGCAGCATATGATTTGTTTGTTTACAAGGGCAAACACAAAGTAAACCTAGTAATAAAAAAATATCACAACACAAGCAAACAAAGTGAAATTGCACAAAAAGAATTTGACATTTTTCAAAGGTTCAAAGCAAAAGGCTTTTCTGTTCCGCCAACAATAAGATTAGTAAGAATTCATGGAAGAAAATATGTTGCTTTGACAGACCTTTCAAAATTAGGAAAATTTCAAACCAAAGAACTGGATTCAGATTATTTTAAAACAATGGGAATACCCGAAGAAGAAACTAAGCGCGTGGCAGACTATGTTAGAAGCGAAAACCAAAGAGCCAAAGAAGAATTAGGAATGAACATTATAGACGGCTGGGAATTCATTATTGACACAAAAAATAAAATTATCAAACCATTTATCTTGGATTTGGGATGGACTTCATCATGACAATGCAAAAAGAATTTGACTTGGTTTTAAAAAATTGTTTGGCTGTCCAGAAAGGGCAAGCGCTTAAGAGAAATATTGGAATAAAAAACGGGCTAATTGAAAAAATTTCTCCTGATTCTCTGAATACAATTAAAACAATTGACTGCAGGCAAGGCTTTTTGATTCCAGGCTTGATTGACAGCCATGTGCATTTCAGGTTTCCGGGAATGACTCATAAAGAAGACTGGGCAAGCGCAACTGCAGCAGCAATTGCCGGCGGGATTACGACTGTCTTGGACATGCCAAACACTGTTCCCCCATTAACCAGCAGGCACTTGATTGAAGAAAAAACAGCCGCAGTGAAAAAAAAGGCCTTGTGCAATTTTGGATTTCATTTCGGCGCAACAACCGACAATGCGAGTGAATTAAGAAGGCTGGAAGGGGTTGCTTCAATAAAAGTGTTCATGGGAAGCAGCACTGGCTCTTTGCTTGTAACCAACCCTGTTGTTTTAGAAAGAATTTTTAAAATTGCAAAGAAAAAAGATTTTCTTGTCACAGTGCATGCGGAAGACGAGGCTGTGATTTCTGAAAACCTGAAAAAAGCAAAATGGAATGGAAAAAATTCTGCAAAATTCCACAATGAAATCAGGCCTCCTTTTTCTGAAAAAAGTGCAGTTGAAAAGCATTAAAACTGCAGAAAAAAATTGGCAACAAGATTCACTTTTTGCACATTTCAACAGAAGACGGGCTTGCTTTGATTGGAGAGGCAAAAAAAGACAGGCCCGAAATTTCCTGTGAAGTCACCCCGCACCACTTGTTTTTAACCGAGGATAACATTGAAGAATTGGAAAATTTTGGAAAAATAAATCCTCCTTTGAGAAGCAAACAGGACCAAAAATCTCTTTGGAAAGGAATTGAAAGCGGAGTTGTGGACTGTATTGGCACAGACCATGCTCCGCATACAATTGAAGAAAAACAAAAGCCGTATTTTGAAGCTCCAAGCGGGGTTCCTGGAGTAGAAACAATGCTTCCTCTTTTGCTTGATGCTGTTGCAAAGGAAAAAATTTCAATGGCAAAAATTGTTGAATTGTGCTGCGAAAACCCTGCAAGAATTTTTGGCTTGCAAAAAAAAGGCCGTGTTCAGGAAGGATTTGACGCGGATTTGGTTTTGGCTGATTTGAATGGAAAAACAACAATAAAAAATGAAAATTTGAAAACAAAATGCAAATGGTCTCCCTTTAACAATTGGGAATTGCAGGGAAAAATTGAAAAAGTTTTTTTAAGTGGAAAAGAGGTTTTTTAATGGGAAGAACAATGCGCAGGCGAACACATACTGAAGCAAAAACGCAAAGAGAACTTAGCAAAAAACGTGAAAAACGAAAAAGTAACGCGAGGAAAATATACGAGCGTTCTGGATCTGCTGGTTTTTTGTGTGTTTTACCAAGTATTGGAACCCCCACATACTTGAAAAAAATAGGATTGGGCTGGTTTCCAAAAATAGATGCTTTTGTTCTTAAAAAACTTGCAAATTGCGAAAATCATGAAAGACAAGGGACTTCTTTTGTTGTCAACGAAGGGCAATCAAAAAAAGGAGTCAGCGTTCTTTTTGAGGCTATTTCCAAGGACGAAAAGAACAATGCACAGCCGGTTGTTAAAGGACTTTTTAAAATAGATTTTG
>JAGVNX010000013.1 GCA_020053055.1 Candidatus Iainarchaeum sp. | reverse complement strand
CGCTTAACAGGATTTTTATTAACCATGCTTCAAAAATAACCCGCAACAATTATTAAAGATTCCGCAGGCCTTCAAGCCAGCATTGCAGCAATAAAAAAATTGGCAAAAAATTTGTGAGTGTAGCGAACCACGGTTTGCCAAGGCAAACTGTTTCTTTTTCCGGGTTCCATGCAAAGCAAAGTTTTGCGTGGCCTCGCAAAACCACTGGTTTTGCAAGGTTCTTTGCTCTGCAAAGAAAAGCAGTGGGGCGCGAGGATTTGCATTCTTTGAGTCAGTGGTTTGCGGTTGGTAGTAATGGGTTCAATTTTTTCCAAAACTTTTGTTTTTTCGGATTCCTTCATTAAACCATCTCATTGTTTCTTACCTTGATTTCTTTTTCTAATTCGTAAAACATGTAAGTGCGCATTAAATCATAGATTAAGAGTTCAAACAACATTCTTGAATAAATTTTGGATAAATCTATTTGCATTGTTTCAGAAATAATTCCTTTGGGAAAGGTTTTTTTGTCCACTATGGCCTATGCTTGTAAAGTAATTTTTTGGTAAAATTGTTTTTATCGATCCAAAAAAAACAGACGCAATTGTATTATCTGACCGCTCTGTTTTTGCAGACTTAAGTTCGATTAAAAAGTGGTCGGATTTAAAATATTTTCCTTGGGGTGTTATAATATGAAAACCAAAAAAGAGCTGCTTTTTGAACCAGTTAAGCATATTGACATTAAGTCATTTGATGCAACGCCAATCATTAGGCAGATGGGGGATATGTCTTTTACTGCCCGCGATACGGCCAGAGCAGCCGAAATTCTCAATAAAATGATTGAAGACAAAGAATGCACCGTTATTTTAACATTGGCTGGGAGCACCAGCGCTGCTGGTTGTATGCAGATTTATGTTGACTTAGTCAAGAATAACATGGTTGATGCTATTGTTGCCACTGGGGCGTCCATAGTGGATATGGATTTCTTTGAAGCATTGGGTTTTAAGCATTACAAGGGAACTCCCTATGTAGATGACAAGAAATTGCGAGAATTGTACATAGACAGAATTTATGACACTTTTATTGATGAGGAACAGTTGCAAAATTGTGATGCTGCTGTAAAGAAAATTGCAGATTCTCTTCCGGTCAAATCATATTCTTCTCGCGAGTTCATCCAAGAAATGGGTCGTTATCTTGTGCAAAACGCCAAGAAAAAAGATTCTCTGGTGCAAACGGCTTTTGAAAATAACGTGCCTATTTTTTGTCCCGCTTTTTCTGACAGCAGTGCTGGATTTGGTTTGGTAATGCACCAATATGAAAGGAAAAAAAATTATGTTTCTATTGATTCAGTTAAGGATCTTCGTGAGTTGACTGAAATAAAAATGTGTGCGAAAACAACCGGGTTGTTTATGGTTGGCGGAGGCGTTCCGAAAAATTTTGCTCAGGATACCGTAGTGTGTGCCGAGGTTTTGGGAAAGAAAGTTCCAGTGCACAAATATGCTGTTCAAATAACAGTAGCCGACGTTCGGGATGGTGCCTGTTCAAGTTCAACACTCAAAGAAGCCAGTTCTTGGGGGAAAGTAGACACCATTTTTGAACAAATGGTTTATGCTGAAGCAACTTCTGTTCTTCCGCTAATAGCCAGTTATGCGTATCATGCTGGCAATTGGAAAAATCGTTCCCGCCAAAACTGGAACGAATACTTAAACAAGCTATAATGCTTTTTTTGGTCGGGCAATTGGTCTCGTTTTGGCTTTTTGCATTGCGGTTCTTCTGCGTTCCACTTTCTTTTTGTAATATTTGGCAGCTGCACGATTTTTTTGTTCTAAAAACCCTGCTTTTAATTTTGGGTTGTTCAGAGTAGGATCAAAATAAATTGTTTTTTCTGGTCTAAACGCATTTTCAATTGAGATTCCATGAAAGAAAGCGGTTATGACCCGCCTTGGTTTTTGTGCTTGGACTCTTTTTTGGGCGGTAGCATCTCGCCGATTCAATGAAAGAAAATCAATGCGTTCTGCAATTTCTGCTGGTTGCTGGTGTCGCCACAAAGCAGCCCGCACAAGCCTGCTGCTCGGAGAATGTAAACCCGATTCCAAGGAACCGACTAATCTTCCCTGGCTTTTGGCGTATTGTGCCAAATCAAAATAAAGATTCAACGAATCACGCATGAGTTGCAACCAAAAACGTTCATTTTTGCTGCCGTGAAAAGCCCTTTTGAATTGTTCCTCGGTCCATTCTTCGGGGGATTCCAATAAAACCAAATCCCCCTTTTTTGTTTGGGAATCGATTATTTTTTTACCAGCACTCACCCTTCTTTCGATTTCTTCTTTGGCTTGCCCAAAATCGCCTGTTTCCATTGCCTTTCGAATGTCCTTCCTTCCCAAGTGATTCAATATAAACAGACAAAAATTGCTAAACATTTTTTATCGCCATTCAGTTTTCCATTTTTTAAAATCTATCCAAGAATTGCCACAGCAAAATTTTGTATGCTAATAGTGCTGCATTCATTTCAGTCTGCGTTGACATTGTTTGGAGCGCATTGTATTGTTTGGCGTTTTTTTCCAGTTGTGGGGAAACCTCTTGGATATCAAAGCCCAATAGTACGGTATCATTTTTCTTAAATTCAACCAGTAAAGCGTAAAAAAAATCTTGCGTGGATGAAAAATCCAAACCAAATGGTAACGGGGTTCCGGTTCCCGGAAAGTGCGCCGGGTCAAATGCATCAACATCAATCGAAAAATATGCGAAAGGAGTCCTAATCTTTTTGACAATATTTTTTGTAATTGTTGGGGAAAAAATACCGTTCCACAAAAAATTTGGCGATTTAAAAATTGCCGACTTTTTTTTGTAATATGTTTTTGGCATGGTTGGGCAGGGAAAAATTCGGTCGGAAAGATTCATGGACTGGATTGTTTCAGCTTCTTCAGCGCTAATGTGATCTCGAATCCCAAGGTGGATTGTCTGAAAACCAAGGTCAAGCGCCCGTTTTATAACCGAGCCATGGCTATATTCTGACCCGTCCAGTTCCTCTCGCATATCAAGATGGGCATCAAGGTGCAGTATTGTAACCTCTTTCGGATTGTAGTTTTTGGCAAGGGCTCTAAAAATTCCGTTGGCGGTAGAATGCTCGCCACCAAAACCAACCAACAATTTTTTTTGCTTTAGAATGCGATTTGAAACTTCTTCAACATCGGAAACCATTTTTTTGCACAAGCGCTCCATTTGCGCATCAGCCCACTCAATCCAAAAATCCTCCTTCAACTGGCGGGGATACTCCAATACGCCAACGGAGTGGATTTTTACCTTGTCTGTCAATGGAACGCCAAAAACAGGAACTTCATATTCGATCTGGTGTGAAGCAGCCATGATTGCGTTTGGGCCAAACCATGCGCCCTTATTGTAGGATGCCGTTGCATCAAAAGCAATTCCCAACACGCAGGCATCGGCAACCGTTATTGGTGGATTATTTGTATTATCTAAAAAGGTTCCGGGAACTTGAAATGGTTTAAGGTTTTTCAAATCATCACGTAAACAAATATTTTCTTAAGTGTTTTTAAGATTATTCGGGTTGTAAAGTCGACCTTTTAACTCCTCGTTGAATAGTTTGGCTCCACCATTCAAATTTGTATTCAACAAAAAATTCCGATCTGAGCTATCTACAATAAAGGCGCTTACTGTAAAACTCGTTTCGGAATTTTGATTCCCAACAGCCAACCTATTCAAACTACTAACTACTTCCCCTGCACCTAGGTATGGGGCGTGGAGGATTTGAACCCCCGCCACAGCGTCGCTCGAGCATATGTTTTTCATGAAAAATATTCAAAATCGCGGAACGATTTTGTTTCTTTCCCAAAGCTTTCTTTGCTTGGCAAAGAAAGGCTTCCCGAACGCTGAATCCTAACCAAGCTAGACTAACGCCCCAGTTTTTTTAGGTTTTTGATTTTGCCAAAATAATAGGTTTTGTCTTCTATTATCCAGGCTTCAAATTCTGAAAGATTTTGTTGTAGGAAAGGGCTTAAAATCTCTTGTTTTAAAAGGTCTGTTCCGTATGCAATTGCGCTTATTGAAGGCAAAACAATCAGGTCTTTTTTTTCAAATTTTCCTTTGAGAAAGCATTTGTAAGTTTCGGTTTTTGCTGATTCGTGCAGGGAAATCGCAGGGTGTTCGTGCCCGATTATTATTGTTTTTGCTTTTTTAAATTCCCCTGTTTTTGGAATTTTGTTTCCGTGGGCAAAAAAAATTTTGCTTTTTTTCAGGAAAAAGCCGTTTTTGCTGATTTGCATTTTTTTGAATGCTGCAATCGGTTCGAGAATATTGTCATGGTTTCCCTGCACTAAGGTTATTTGCTCGCAGTTTTTTTCAAGAAATTCCAGCATGTCCAGTGTTTCTTTCCATTCCTGCTGTGAAATTGTTCCGAACTCGTGCTTTAAATCACCATTAATAATTATTTTTTCAATTTTTGGCTCTTGTGCATTTTTGCCGATTTTCAAAAAAATTTTTTCAAGCTTTTCCTTTATTTCCAAAAAATTGATGCGTGGCATCATTATGCCTTGCTTGTTCAGCATTTCTTCATAGCCCAAATGCAAATCTGAAATTACAAGGGTTTTTTCTTTTGAAATCCACAAGGCCAGGCCAATTGCCTTTATGCCGGGTGCCAGCTTGTTTTCTGGTTTCATATAAAAAAAGTTTGATTGCTATGGTTTTAAAGTGGTAGCAATGAAGCTGGAAGGCAAAAGGATTTTTTTGAGGCCTTGGAAGAAAAGCGATGTTCCAAGAATGGTTGAATTGTGCAGTGACAAGACAATAAGCAGGTTTACCACTGTGCCGTTTCCTTACAAGAAAAAACATGCCGAGCAATATTTGCAAAGTGTTAAAAAAAACAGATTGGAAAAAACAGAATTTTCTTTTGCAATTGTTTTGAAAAAAGAAAAAATTGCAATCGGCTCTGTTTCTTTGATTGCTGTTGACTGGAAAAACAGGCATTCCGGGCTTGGCTATTGGCTTGGAAAAGAATTTCGCTGCCAAGGCCTTGCAACTGAAGCGGGTTTGCTGTTGATGGAATTTGGTTTCAAGAAGCTCGGGCTGCACAGGATTGAAATTCAGTGCAAAGTCGGCAACAAGGCGTCCAAAAGAGTGATTGAAAAGCTTGGCTTTGGATTTGAGTGCAGGCGGAAAGAACGCGGTTTTCTTGGTGGAAAATTTTCTGATGTGTTTTCCTTTGCAATTCTTGACAGGGAATTTTTTAAGGGGAAAAAAGAATAATTTTGGTTTAAAAGAATTCCCCTTTATTTCTTCTGTATGTTTTATTTGATTGGAATTGGCTTGAATCCGAAGCAAATAACTTTGGAAGCTCTTGAGGCCATAAAATCTTGCAAGCGGGTTTTTTTTGAGGCGTATACAAGTGTTTATTCCGGGGGCAGTATAGGCGAGCTTGAGGAAATTTGTGGAAAAAAATTTTTGGAATTGAACAGGAAAGGCGTGGAAGAAGGCTTTTCATTGTTTCTTAAAGAAGCCAAAAATCTTAATGAGAATATTGCACTGCTTGCTTTTGGAAACGCCTTGAATGCCACTACTCATGTTCAATTGCTTTTGGATGCAAAAAAAATTGGCTTGAGGCACAGGGTTTTGCAGGGCATAAGCGTTTTTGATTTTTTGGCTGAAGCTGGGCTTGATGCTTACAAGTTTGGAAGAGTCTGCACTGTTGTTGCTCCAAAAAAAAGTTTTGCCCCCGAAGATTTTTTTGGCGTGGTGGAAAAAAATTTTTCCCTTGGCCTGCATACGCTTTGCCTTTTAGAAATTGATGCAGAGCAGGATTACCAGATGGGTGTTTCTGAAGCGGTTTCAATCCTGCAAAAAATAGAAGCGAAGAAAAAAACAAAAATTTTGGATTCAACTGTTTTGATTGGATTGTATGCTCTTGGCTCAAAAGACCAGAAATTCAAAAAAGGCTCTGTGAAAGAATTTTTGATGTCTGGTTTTGGAAAATTTCCCCAGAGCCTTGTTGTCTGCGGAAAATTGAATGAAAAGGAAAAAGAGGCGGTTGAAGCTTTGAGCGGTGCAGGGGCATGAACAGGCTTTCTAAATTGTTTTCACGAAGAAAGGTCCCTGAAAAAAAACAGAGAATAAGGTTTTTGGCGAGCAGTTGCTTGGAGGATTCAGATTTATTTTTGGAATCTGAAAGTTTTATTATTACGGGAGATGTAAAAAAAGTTTCTTCTGGGCGCCCTTATCAAAATGTTTTCAAGAAAGGGGAAAGGATTCTTATTGCCCATTTTGACACAAAAACCCAAAAACCTGCTTCTGCGCGAGAATCACTTCTTTTGTTAAAAAAATTTGCCAGTTTATTTCCCGAATTGAAAAGGCAAGGCTATGCGGGCTTTGTGGGTGACACTCCAAATTCTGCAATTGTGTCTTTTTTCCGAAAGCAAGGTGCACAAATAATTCAGCCAACTTTACTTGAACAAGTACGTGTAAAGTACCGCTACTTTACCGGGGTGCATGATTGGTATTATCCTGAAAAATACTTGCGAAGGCCTGTTTTGCGCATAATTATAAAATTTTAAAAAAAAGGTGAAAAATTTGGCTGAAACAATTGAATTGCAGCTTTGTGAAAAAGTCAAAAAGTACCATTCTTTGACAGAAGAGGCTTTGAAAAAAGTTTCAATCAAAGCAGAGCGCGGGAGCAGGGAATTTGCAATTGCAGCTGATTTTTTGGCAATGGCCCAGAATTATTTTAATGATGCAAGGCATTTTGAGGAAAAAGAAAAGCTTCTTTTGGCCTTGGCTGCTTTTTCTTATGCTCATGCCTGGCTTGATGCAGGAGTCAGGTCAAAAATTTTGGACGGAAAAAACGATAACAGGCTTTTCACTCTGCCCTAGGCTTTTCTTTTACAAAAAAAAGCATTGCAATTGCTATTATTGTCAGGCCTATTGAAAAATAAAACGGGGCAAATTTGCTTGTTGTGTCCCAGAGAAGCCCGGCAATTATTGATGAGGGAAGTGCGCATAAGCCTGTTGCCATTTCAAAAAAGCCAAGTGAGCTTGCCCGGAATTCTTTTGGGCAGAGCTCTGAAACAAATGCCCTTTGCACAGGATTAAGGGAGCCTTCCTGCAGGCCATATGCAATGAATGCAAGTATTATTGCTGCAAATGCCTGTGTTGCAATGAAGGAAATGCAGACCAATAGCCAGAGCAGGAATGACAAGAGCATTATTGGTTTTCTCCCTATTTTGTCAGCCAGCCTGCCAAAGGGGATTGATGAAAGTGATGCAAACCCCATGAAAAAAAGGTAAAGCGCAGGAATGAAAATTATTGGCATTCCTGCTTCTTTGGCAAAAATCAGCAAAAAGGAATAGCTGAAGGAGCCAAGGGCAAAAATTGAATTCAGCAGCATAAATAATTTGAAATTTTTGCTTATTTTTTTAAAAGAAAATTTTTCTGTTTTTGCATTTTCGATTTTTGTTTCTGCTTTGGATTTTTTTTCTTTTATGAAATGCAGTATCAGCACAGCCCCTATAAGAGAAGGAACTGCTGCAAGAAGGAACAGTTTTTGGTATCCAAGCACTGCAAAAAGAATTATGCAGGCAATTATTCCGCACACCCCTCCCAGCTTGTCCATTGCCCTCAAAATTCCAAAATTTTTTCCCCTGTTCTGCTCTGTTGAAATATCAGCAACTATAGCATCCCTTGGGGAGTCCCGTATTTTTCCAGACCTGTCAAGAATCCTGAAGGGAACAAGCTGCTGCCAGCTTGCAGAGGCAGCATAGCCAATCCTTGAAAGCGCCCCGAACAAATAGCCAAGCCAGATAAAAATTTTTCTTTTTTTCCACCTGTCAGAAAGATAGCCTGAAATTGCCTGTGAAATTGAAACAAGCGAGTCGCCAAGCCCGTCGAGGAATCCGAGAGTAACCATGTTTGCGCCCAAAAAGCCCGTGACAAATAAGGGCCATATCGGGTAAATCATGTATGCGCCAAAATCGTTCAGGAAAGATGCAATTGAAAAAGTTGCAAGTATTTTTTTTGGCTGTTTTTCCTGCTGCATAATATCCCTATTTTTCGGATTGCCTGTTGATTTCCCGTTTTATTTGCGCATGCCAGTTTTTGTCAATGCCCATGCTTTTGCAGAATTCTTCTGTTTGGCAGCTTATTGAACTGCAGACGCTGCAGGGAGGGCAGACAACGCATTTTTCCGGGCAGGTTTCTGCAGCAAATTTTGTGCATTCAATTGTTTCGCTTGTTTTTTCGCTGCCATTGGCTATGCAGCCGCAGAAAAAAATTGTTGCAATGCAAAAAATAATTGCCAATGCAAGTTTGTCCGTGCCCATATTCTTTTGGTTGCCCAGAACCTTTTTTAAAACAGCTGTTTTTTTCAGCCATGCAAAATTTTATTAATTCCAAATCCGTTATTCTTATTGGTTTTTATGGGAATTTATGACAACAAGAAAAGGCCTGCTGCAAAGTTTGATTTTTCTTTGGGGCAATTGAAGTATCCAGCAATTTTTTTAGGCGTTCTTATTGTGATAATAATTGTTTTTTTTGCGCTTCAGGCATTGTTCCAGCCCCAGCCCATAATTGTTTCCCTGAACCCGAATCCAATTGATTTGGCCCAGGCACAGGCAGCATTGCTGACTGTGAATGCAGTGAATACAACACAGGAAAATTCTGCAAGCGCTTCCTTGAGAGTAGTGCCTGTTGCATCTGAAATGTTTGTTGTTACCCCTGCCTCGCAGGAAATTTCCACTTTGGAAGCAGGCGGAAGAAGAGAATTTGTTTTCCAGATAAGGCCGTTCAACAAGGCAAACCCAGATTCAACTGTTCCGCCAGGGGATTATAAAATAAAAATTTTTTTTGAAATCAATGGCCAAAAATTTTCAAAAGAAATTGTATTGCAGATAAAAGGCGCTTCCTGATTTTCCCGCCTTTGCTTTTGAAAAACAACAGCAAATTATTATTATGAATCTTGCTAATTTTTAACAAGAGAAGAAATGCCGATTCGAAAATTTGCAGCGCAAAGGAAAGGATTGCCGCCAGTAATGGCTTTCAGTGGAACGCTTCGGGAAGTTGAAGAAATGTGCCCGTCTTCCCTGGCTTTTCAATTAAGGCAAAAAAGTAAATTGTTTCTAACTAACCAAGAAGCGCTTGCTTTTGCCAGAAAAATATTGCCAAAAGCACGCGTGGCATTGGGGGCCATACAAAATCAGCGAAGGCGAAATTTCGGTTGGGGAACAAACGAAGAAATTTTTTCGGTTAATTATTTCGGTGGAAAAGTATTCTTTGTTCTGCGCTTTCTTCCCAATGGCAAAATTCTCATCCGGCAGCAACCCGTTACTCATGGGATTATAAGCAATCGACACAGGTGGTCTGTCCAGGGCTGTAAGTTCGCTGGTCTTCTTGCAATTCTTCAAAAAGGGTTTTTGGGAGGCACCAATCCAAATGCAGTAATTTCCGCAAACCGCAGGGAAATGGCACTCGCAAATCCAGAATACTTGCCGGGAATTGTTCATGGCGATAGATTTTCGATTGAATTCATGAATCCGACACCGGAAGATATCATACCCCGGTTTCGCAATGCTTTTGTAGAAAAAGCAGCAGTAACTGACATTGCAAGTGTTAATATTGAGTTGGATTCAGAGGCAACAGCGGCTGAAAAACAAAAGAAAAAAGCGTTTTACCTGAGAATCATAAAAAAGCGGTTTGGCGTTCCAGTCCACTTTGTATAAAAGAATTTAAAAAATAATTTTTGTTATAGCATTTCAAAGCCAAAAAATTCGCCTGTTGGTGTTTCAGGCTCAACAATGCATTTTGAAACAAGCCCTGGCGAAGAAGATTTTATTTTTGCAATCAGCTTTTCAATTGCGTTTTGTTCGCCTTCTGCAACTATTTCAACACTGCTGTCAAGCCTGTTTGTAACCCAGCCTTTCAAGCCAAGGGCTTTTGCCCAGTTCACTGCTGTATAGCGGAATCCAACGCCTTGAACTCTGCCGGTTACAATAATGTGGACTCTTTTAATCATTGTACCAATTTTTTTGGCACAATTATTTTTAATTAGTATCCTTATTATCCTTTTAAGTAAATTCAATTTTTTGGTGTCCATTAATGGATTTGAAGGAAGTAAGGATTCACGGCAGGGGAGGCCAAGGCGCGGTTACAAGTTCGCAGGTTTTGGCTATTGCAGCTTTTTTTGATGGAAAAAAAAGCCAGGCTTTTCCATACTTCGGAGTCGAGAGGACTGGTGCGCCTGTAGAAGCATTTGCAAGGATTTCAAAAGAGCAAATTTTTGTAAGGCAGCATGTTTATGAGCCTGATTTTGTATTGGTTTTGGATTCATCGCTTGTCAATGCAGTTAATGTGGCGCAAGGATTGAAAAAAAACGGCTTAATAATTATTAATTCAAACAAAAAACCAGGAGAACTGGGTTTAAAGGGGCACAGGATTTATTGCATTGACATTACAAAGATTGCCTTGGAAATAATTGGAAAGCCATTCGTGAACATTGCTGTTCTGGGGGCTTTTGCAGGCCTGACAGGAGAAGTTTCTCTTGAAGCGCTGAACAAGGCAATTGACCAGCGTTTTGCAGGCAATCCGCGGATAGCAGGCTTGAATAAAAAAGCTGGTGCAAGATTATTTGAAGAAGCAAAGAAATTGAAATGATTTTTATGGCTAAAGAAAAAAACAGTGAAAGCGCAAGGAAAAACCAAGGATTGCCTGTTGGCGCAGTTGTGCTTGAGCCCGGGAGCGCAAAAAAATATCACACAGGCGCCTGGAGAACTTACAGGCCTGTTCTTGACAGCACAAAATGCATTAAATGCGGGAACTGCTGGAAAGTCTGCCCAGATGCAGCAATAAAAAGAACTTCTGAAGGAATTTTTTACATTGATTACACTTACTGCAAAGGCTGTTTGCTCTGCTTAACTGAATGCGGAGCAAAGGCAATTGTAAAAGAGGTTGAAGAAAAATGAAAAAAAGCCTTTTCTTGGACCATGCAAAACCAAAAAGTTTTTGCGTGGCCTCGCAAAGCTCTGCTTTGCAAGGAAGAAAAGCCTTGGGAAAAGAACAATTTGCTGCGCAAATTGATTGCCTCGCAAAAAGCCTTTTCTTGCAAGCAAGAAAAGCCTTGGGAAAAGAACAAAATCGCTTTGCGATTTTGAAAAAGAGTCTTTTGCTGCGCAAAAAAATTCATTATATTCTGGGGTTGCTATGAAAAAAATTGAGGAATCTTCAATTGCTGTTGCAATTGGCGCAAAGCTTGCGCGGGTGCAGGTTTGCCCGATGTATCCGATAACGCCTTCCACGCATATCCAAGAGCAGATTGCAGAATTTATTAACAATGGGGAGCTTGAAGCGGAATTAATTAACGTTGAATCAGAGCACTCTGCCCTAAGCGCCTGCATTGGAGCAGCAGCAGCAGGTTCAAGGGCTTTTACTGCAACTTCCTCGCAGGGCTTTGCATTGATGTTTGAAGTTCTTCCAATAACTTCCGGATTAAGGCTGCCTATTGTAATGGCAGTTGCAAACCGCTCTTTGAGCGCTCCAATAAACATCTGGAACGACCATTCAGACGCTGTTTCAGCAAGAGACCAGGGCTGGATACAATTGTACGTTGAATCTGGCCAAGAGGCTTTGGATGCTACAATCCAGGCATTTAAAATTGCAGAAGACAAAAAAGTCCAGCTCCCTGTAATGGTAAACCTTGACGGCTTTTCCCTTACCCATGTTTTTGAAGAAATTGATATTCCGGAAGAAAAACAGGTTGATTCTTTTTTGCCTGCCTACAAGCCAGAGCATTTTTTAGACATAAAAAACCCTAAGACTTTTGGCCCGATTGCTTTTCCGGATTCTTTCATGGAGTTTAAGAAAATGCAGCAGGAAGCAATGCTGGAAAGCCTTGAAATAATAAAAAAAACAAATTCTGATTTTGCAAAAAAATTTGGCAGAAGCTATGGAAACGGCCTTATTGAATTGTACAGGATGAACGATGCAAAATTTGCAGTGATTGCAATGGGAACTGCCTGCGGAACAGCAAGGGTTGTTGTGGATGAACTGCGGGCAAAAGGAAAAAAAGTAGGCCTGATAAAATTAAGATGCCTGAGGCCAATGCCAGTGAAAGACCTGCAAAATGCAACAAAAAATTTGAAAGCACTTGCAGTTATTGACAGGCATGTTTCGCTTGGCTTTGAAGGGCCGCTTTTTTCTGATTTGAAAAGCATTGCAAAAGAAAACCTGAAAATTATTGATTTTATTGCAGGCCTTGGCGGAAGAGATGTTTCAATGAAGCATATTCACAGGGTTTTTGAAGAAATCCAAAAAGCAAAGCCAAAGGGAAGCTGGTTGTTATGACAGAAGAAAAAAAATTGCAAAATTCAGAAAAAATCGCGGGCCTGAACTCAGAAGAATTGTTTTCTTCTGGGCACAGGGCGTGTGCTGGTTGCGGAGAAGCGCTTACATTAAGGCACATTATGAAGGCCGCAGGCAGGAATGCTATTGTTGTTGCTGCAACAGGCTGCATGGAAGTTGTTTCCACTCCTTTTCCCCAAACAGCATGGGGAGTTCCCTTTATTCATGTTGCATTTGAAAACATTGCAGCAGTTGCCTCGGGCATAGACTCTGCCTTGAAAATGCAGAAAAAGCGCCAAGAAATTAATTTGCTTGCAATCGGCGGCGATGGTTCTTCTTTTGACATTGGATTCGGCTCTTTAAGCGGTGCCTTGGAAAGGGGCCATAAATTCACTTATGTCTGCACTGATACCGAGGTTTATTCCAACACAGGTGCGCAGCGCAGTGGCGCAACGCCTTTTTTGGCAAACACCACCACAAGCCCTGCTGGAAAAAAAATTCACGGCAAAATAGAGCCAAAAAAGCCATTGCCCCTGATTGTTGCTTCCCATGGCATAAAATATGTTGCAACTGTTTCAATTGCAAATTTTTTTGATTTGCAGAACAAAATGCATAAAGCCCTTGCTATTGACGGCCCAAGTTTTGTAATTGCATATTGCCCCTGCCCAATTGGATGGCAGCACGACAATTCACAGACAATTAATCTTGCAAGGCTTGCTGTGCAGACAAGGGTTTTTCCGTTGTATGAAATTGAGAATGGAGTCCTGACATTCAGCCAAAAAATTGACGAACCAAAACCGTTGAAGGATTATTTCCAATTGCAGGGCCGTTTTAAGCATCTTTCAGAAGAAGAAATTGTGCAGGCCCAAGCTTATGTGAATGCCCGCTATGAATTTTTGCTTGGAATTGAAGGAAAAAAATCTTTTGATGTGCTTTACTGATTTTTATGACAGAACAGAAACAGGTTTTTCCAGAACCCTGCGTTGGAGCGCTTATTGTAAATCCCAAGGGCAAATTTTTTTTGATGCGCTCCCATAAATGGAATAATTTATTTGTTCTGCCCGGAGGCCATATTGAACTGGGAGAAACAATGGAACAGGCATTAAAGCGCGAAGTGAAAGAGGAAACAGGCTTGGATGTTTTTGACATTGATTTCATTTGTGTTTTGGAGTTTGTTTTTGACAATGTTTTTTATAAAAAAAAGCATTTTATTTTTATTGATTTTGCCTGCAAAACAAATTCCGGCAAAGTAAAACTTGGCGAGGAAGCTGAAGAATACACATGGGCAACAATTTCCGAAGCCTTCAGGCTGCCGCTTGAGCCTTACACAAAAAAAACAATTGAAGAATACAAAAAGAAACTGGAAGAAAAAAGGGGTTAGCATTTTTATGCGAAGGCCAATGCCAAAATTCAGGAGAGTTCCTGCAAGGAATTTTGACAGGCCTGTTGCTCTTGCTTCAATTAAAAACATTTTTGGAGTTGTAAAACCAAGGTTTTTTTCTGCAAATGGCAATAATTTTTTTGCAGTAGGAAGAATTCTGGAAGGCGAGTATTCAAGCACCATCCTTGTCTCAAAGCTTAACAATAACACCCGTGCGTTTGAATTTTTTGCCTCTTCAAGCATTGCTGCCCTTCCGAATTCTGTGCACATTGCAGGCACAATTTCATATTCTTCTGTTTTAAGAAGGGCCAGGGCAAGTTTCAATATTTTCAGGCTTTTTCTGAATGAGACAATTGCTTTTGCAAAGGCAAGAAAGGTCAAGAAAATAACTCTTAGCACGAATGTGCAGAAACTCAGGGAATATTATGAAAGTTTTGGCTTCAAATTTGACGAAACAAGCTACGGCGAATTGGATTTGAAATAGTCAGTATTGTTTTCCAATATAAACAACTGCTTTTGCTGGTTTTCCGCAGATAATGCATTTTTTGTTTCCAAAGGGCTGTTCTTCTTTTCCAACATGTTTTCCGCGCACTGTTGCTGAAAACTCTTTTTCAATTGTTTCAGCGCATTTTGCGCCTTCAAGGCCGATTGAGCAGAAGTTTGCCCTTGCAAAGCCCCTGTCATTCACTATTTTTTCAAGCTCTTTTCTGTCATTGGCATCTCTGATAATGTTCTTGAATTTTTCATCAGCCTGTTTTTTTAGGTTTGCAGAAAGCTCTTCTGAATTTTTTTCAATTTCATCAATCAAATTGCTTATTTTTATTTTTGTTTTTTTCTCAGTATCGCGCCGGTATAAAATTAATTCCTTGCTTTCAAGTTCTTTTGGGCCTAATTCAAGCCTGATTGGCACGCCTTTCATTTCCCAGAAAAAAAATTTTTCTCCGGGCATTTTGTCACTTGAATCAATTTCAACCCTGTATCCTTCATCAAACAAATCATCCCTTAATTTTTCAGCTGTTTTTAGAACATCCTTGTTTTTGTGAGCTGCAATCGGGACAATTATTATCTGGACAGGGGCGATTTCAAAAGGAAACCTTAATCCCCTGTTGTCTCCGTGAAATGCAATTACTGATGCAAACATCCTGCTTATGCAGGGCCCGCAGGTAGTGTTGTAAACAAGCTGTTCTTTTCCGCTTTCGTCAGTAAATTTTTCATTGAATGCTTTTGCAAAGTGATGGCCAAGCATGTGTGTTGAGGGCTGCTGGATTATTTTGCCGTCAGGCATTATTGTGTCTGCTGCAAAAGTATCATCTGCCCCTGCAAACTTGTCCCATTGGGGCCTCTGGAAGAAAATAAATGGCACTCCGAATATGCCATGCAGAACGCGCTCAGCTGTTTCCATGTCACCCAAGACATTCTGGTAAGCGTCTTCTTTTGTTGCAAATGCATTGTGTGTTTCAATCCAATAAAATTCTCTTGAACGAAGAAATGGGCGGGTTGCTTTTGTTTCATATCTCCAGACCTGCGCCCTTTGGTATGTCCTGTAAGGCAGGTCCTTATATGAACGGATCCAGATTGCAAGCATTGGATAAAAAACAGTTTCTGAAGTCGGCCTCAAGGCATATTTTTCCTCAAGCTTTTCCTTGTTGCCTGTTTCAGTTACCCAGAAAACTTCCGGGACAAAGCCTTCAACGTGTTCCGCTTCCTGTTTAAGATTTTTTTCAGGAACCAAGGCAGGAAACCAGTGCGGCTTATGGCCTCTTTTCTGCAAATCTCTTTCATAATAATCGTACATTGCTTCCATGCATAAGACAGACCAGGGCTGGAAAACGAGGAATCCTTTTATGTTGTTGCGCAAATCCGCAAGCTCTGCAGCCCTTATTATTTCCGTGAACCATTCTGAAAAATTTTTTTCCTTGTCAATGTTAAAGGTTACTTTTTCAGCAGGCTTGGCCGTTTGTTTTGTATCCTGTTGTTTCAAGTTTTCACCATTATTAATTTTTTATTTAAAAATATATGGCCTTTTGTTCAGGGCTTTCTTTTCCAAAGAAAGGCCTTTGCGGAGCAAAGATTTCTTTCCCAGGGCTTTCTTTTCCAAAGAAAGGCCTTTGCGGAGCAAAGATTTCTT
>JAGVNX010000030.1 GCA_020053055.1 Candidatus Iainarchaeum sp. | reverse complement strand
TTGAGCCTGTTTGCAGAATACTGCTGCTTTTGAGGCCTATATTTTTTCTCATTCCTTCTCAAATTTTTCTTTCAATCAAATAGTCTGCAAAGTCTTTTAGTGTTTTTTTTGCCGTGCTTTCTTTCAGCACCGGGTTTAGTTTTTTCCAGGCCTGTTTTACAAGGGTTTTTGCTTTTTCTTTTGCATATTCTATTGAACCGTTCTTTTTTATTATTTCAATTGCCTCGTTTATTGTTTCTTGGCTTGCCGGATGGGAATTCAAAATTTCAATCAGCCTTGTTTTTTCTGCTTCGCCTGCGTGCTGCAATGCGTGCAATGCCATTATTGTCCTTTTTCCTTCGTGGATGTCCTCGCCTACGCCTTTTCCTTTCTGGAATTCTTCTCCAACCAAATTTAAAATATCGTCTTGGATTTGGAATGCTATTCCGATTGTTTCTGCAAATTTGCCCAATGCTTTTTCCTGCTCTGGCTTTGCGTTTCCCAAAATTGCCCCAAGCTTTGCTGCAAATCTTGCAAGCACGCCTGTTTTGTAAGAGCACATCTGCAAATATTCTTTTTCAGAAATGCTTGTTTTGCTTCCTTTGTGCCAGTAAATGTCCATTGCCTGGCCAATGCTTACGCGAATCATTTCTTTGCCATACAAATCGTAAATTTTTCTTACCTGTTTTTCGCTGAGCTTGTAAGGATTTTTGTAAAGCAAAGTCAATGGGGCAAAGTACATCAAATTTCCATCATTAATCGCAATGTCATTTCCATACAACAAATGAGTGCAGGGTTTGCCCCTTCTTGTTTGGGAATTATCCTCCAAATCATCCGCCATAATTGTCCCTTCATGGACCAGTTCTATCAGCGGAGTCATTTTTAATGCCAGTTCTTTTTTTCCCCCGACTGCTTCGCAGGACAATATTGTCAATGCAGGCCGCCATCTTTTTCCGCCTCTATTCAAAAATTCCCATATCGGCTCTGCTGCGCTTTTTGTTATTGTTTCTTCATCGTATGCAAAGTCAGCTTTGTCCAATGCAAATTCCAGCCATTTTTTTCCAATTTTTTTAGGAAAGACTTTTTCAATTTCTTTGTCTACAAGTGGCTGGGTTTTTTTCAAATAGTCTTCTATTGCACCCAAAAAACCACGCCTCGTTAATTTAATTTGACTAGTTTTATGTTTTTTCCTTTTTTAATTATAATGTTTTTTTCCGTTTTGAACCTGGGCTGGCCGTCAATGATTGTTTCGCATTCCGCGTATTTGCCAAGGCATGTTATTTCTATTTTTGAATTTGCTTTTGCAATAATTGGCTTTGGCTTTTTCCCCATTGCATTGTATTGCAATATTTCAAAAAAGCCGTTTGGAATTTTTTTTCCGCCTGCGGAAAGCGCGTGCCCTGTGCTTCCAGTGGAAGTGCAGACTATTATCCCATCAGCAGAATTTTCCACAATTTTTTTTCCGTTCAGCTTGATTTTATATTTTATTATTGCACCGCTTTTTTTGTTGACAAGTAGCGCTTCATTTAATGCCAGCGGGGCTTTTTTTCCGTCAATAATTGTTTCAAGCCTTTCTTTTTCTTCTGTTTTGAAATTGCCTTTTGCGATTTCAACCAGTTTTTTTTCAATTTCCCAAGGCTTTATTTTCATTAAAAAATTTTTTTCCCCGCAGCCAATGCCAACAATTGGAATTTTTTCAGAAATTTCCCTGGCTGTTCTTAAAAGCGTGCCGTCTCCGCCGATTGCAATTGCACACAAAATTTTGGAATAATTTTTTTTGTTTTTTATTCCTGCAATATTCCCAAATTCAAAATGCGCCTTGTTTTTTTCAAGCATTCCAATTGTTTTTTCAAGAAGCTTCCTGACTTTCGGCCGTTCAAAATGCCCTGTGAGAAAAAGCATATTTTCCCTTTTTTATTTTTTGAAGTTATCTTGAATGTGCGCAAAAAGTTCGGGTTTTTTTTCTTTTGCAAGTTCTATCATTTTGCTTGCGATTTTTCTGTATCCCTTGTCGCCTTCTCCGCAGGTGCGCAGTTCTGTCAAAACAGTTAATTGCCTTGCGCCCATGCAGAGCAAAAATCTTTTTTTTGAACCTTGTGCAGCAACTGTTTTTGATAGTGCGGGGTATTTTTGGAAGACTTTTTCAATTAAATCAGAGGTTTTTTGCATTGCATTAGTGTATTCTTTTTCTATTTCAGAGCCTTTTATGAGTTCCGGCGTTTCAAACCCTGACAATCCGCGCATTGGCTGGTGGAACCGCAGGTTCATTCTGTTTCTTTTGAAATCCTTCCATAATGACCAAGCGGTTTCTATTTCAAAAACAAGCGGCTTGGTTTCAAAGCCTCTCAAAGGATTTTCCCTGTTTTTTCTGTCTTCTGTTGCAATTTTAAAAATTTCTCCGCGTTCCTGTTTTGTGAAACCGGAAACTTTTTCAAATAGTTCTTCAAAATGGATATTGCAGTAAGGGTAAAGGATTTGTGTTAATGCGAGTTCTTCTGTTGGCAAGTCAAAAAACATTTTTATGCTTTCTTTTGTGGCAAAAAATTTTTTTCCAAAAAGCTTGTTTGCGTATTCCGACAATTTTTTTTCCCTTTCTATTGTTCCCTGCAGCGGTTTTATTCCTGAAAAATATTCGGGAAAAATTTTTTCTGCTTCTTTCATGCATTCGCTGGCGTACTCCTGCATAAAACTGTCTTCGTATGCCGAGAGTTTCTTGAAATGCTCGAGCACTGCCCTTGTATTGCCGCCCAGAATTATTGTTGTGTGCGCTGCAATCGGAATCAAGCAGCGCAGGGAATCAAGAACAGAGACTTTTTCCGGCAATTCTTCTTTTGTATTTTTTTCGCGCAGTTTTTGCGCCAGCCTGTCAAAGCCATTTTCATACAATTCAAGGTTTTTTGCAATTGTTTCTTTTGCTTCTTCTGCAAACTCTGTTTTCATTAGTTTTTGGTCAAAATAAACAGCATCAATGCCGAATTTTCTTGAATATCTTGTGGAAAGCTCCATTGTTGTCATTGGAAAATAAAAATCCTGCTGTATTTCCGTTGCATATATTGGATTTTGCTCTGAGACAAAAAAGATTGTTGCGCTTTCTCCGGCTGATTTGTGGCCGTAATCAAAAAAAACGTTTTTGTTTTTTTCCCTTGCAAATTCTATAAAGGGGCGCATTGCTTTTTCAACAGCATTGCCTTGTTTTGCTGCTTCTGCAATTGCATCGAATACATTTTGTTCTTTTAGGGACTTTATGAAGCGCCCTCGAAAATCAGGAAACCTGCTTACCCCCATGTAAAAATAGGCCTGCACTGCAGCAGGCATGTTTTTCAGGGCGAAAATGCTTTTGTTTTTGTTTGTAAAAAAATAGTCTAAAACAATCTCTTCGTTGTTCATGGGAAAAATTGTTATGCAAAGCAATTTTAAAAAAATCGTTTATGCAAAATTTTTGTTAAAAAAGGTGCTTTGAAAAATTTGGGTTAATTTGCAATGCCTTTCATTATGGCAAAAAGCCCAGGTATTTAAACAGTTGAATTGCTTTTTGCATATAGCAAACCGCCTATAGTCTTGAACTTTTATTGCGATTTGCTATAGCTTTAAAATGCTTTTCTTATGCAAATAATTCTGGCTTTAATGCAATGCAATAAGTATAATGCTTAATTGGAATAAAATAATTTTCTCTTTTTTTTGGAGTGGATTTTTTGAAAAAATTTGTTTTTTTGTTTGATGAAATAAAAAATGGCAATAGCGAGGAAATGCTTTTTTTGCTGGGAAATAAAGGGGCGCAATTGGCTGAAATGACTGCTTCCGGCTTGCTGGTTCCCCCCGGATTCACTATTACTACTGAAGCGTGCAAAGAATTTTATGCGTCAAGCAAAAAATGGCCTTCCGGCTTGGAAGAGCAGGTCAAGCAGACAATGAAAAAGCTTGAAGCCAAAATGAAAAAAAAGTTTGGCGATGAAAAAGACCCCTTGCTTGTTTCAGTCAGGTCAGGAAGCTATGTCAGCATGCCCGGCATGATGGAAACAATTCTCAATTTGGGCTTGAATGATAAAACAGTCCAGGGCCTTGCTGCAAAAACAAAAAACAAGAGAATGGCTTTTGATTCTTACAGGAGATTCATTACAATGTTTTCTGATGTTGCCCTTAACGTGAAGTTTTCCGATTTTGAAAAAATTTTGGACAATGCCAAAGCGACAAAAGGCGTTAAATATGATACTGAACTTGATGCAGAGGATTTGGAAGCATTAATTCCAAAATACAAAAAGCTTGTAAAAGACACAACGGGAAAAGATTTTCCCGAGGATGCCTGGGTTCAATTGGCACTTGCGATTAGCGCTGTTTTTGATTCATGGAATGGCACAAGGGCAATTGCTTACAGGAATATTAATCATTTGAGGCATGATGCAGGCACAGGTGTTAATGTGCAATCCATGGTTTTTGGAAACATGGGTGAAACATCAGGAACAGGCGTTGCTTTCACAAGAAACCCTGCAACCGGAAAAAAAGAGCATTACGGCGAATTTTTGGTTAATGCACAGGGAGAAGATGTTGTTGCAGGCATAAGAACGCCAATGCAGATTGACGAAATGAAAAAAATTTGGCCAAAAGTTTACAAAGAATTGCTTGAAATTTATGAGCAGCTTGAAAAGCATTACAGGGATGTCCAGGACTTTGAGTTCACAATTGAAAATGGAAAATTGTTCTTATTGCAAACTCGTTCCGGGAAAAGGACTGTCCAGGCAGCAGTGAAAATTGCTGTTGACATGCACAGGGAAGGAATTATTTCAAAAGAAGAAGCTGTTTTGAGGGTAAAGCCAGAGCAATTGGACAAGTTATTGCACAAACAGCTTGACCCTGTTGCTACAAAGCAAAAAAAGCCGATTGCAAAGGGAATCAATGCTTCTCCGGGCGCAGCAGTTGGAAAAGCTGTTTTTACAGCAGAAAAATCAAAAGAACTGTTTGAAAAAAATCCTTTTGAAAAACTTGTTTTGGTAAGGCTTGAAACAAGCCCTGAAGACATTGAAGGAATGAATATTGCACAAGGCATTTTAACAGGCAGGGGAGGCGCTACTTCTCATGCAAGCGTGGTTGCGCGCGGAATGGGAAAACCCTGTGTTTCAGGAGCTTCAGACATTAATGTT
>JAGVNX010000032.1 GCA_020053055.1 Candidatus Iainarchaeum sp. | reverse complement strand
ACCTCATCATCGCCTGAAAAAACGTAGTTGTTAACACCAATTAAACCCTTCGTTTTTGCCCCCAATTGTAAAGAGAATGTAAATAGTTCGTGTTTAAAACATTGCTCCAAACGGCAAAGACCAAAACGCATTACGGCACGGAACGTCAGGAACAAGAAAACCTCTTTATGCGGCCAGAAACCTATTTATAAAGAAAAATTATCTTTGGTTTGATTGTCAGGCATCAAGATTACTTTTGCCAATATTGCATTTTGAGCACAGCGTCTGCAGATTTTCAAGAACTGTTTCGCCACCATTTGCCCATGCTTTGATGTGGTCTACATGGAGAACAATAGTTTGGTCTGTCGCTGGCGATCTCCCGCAGTTTTTACACTTGAAATGGTCGCGTTTCATTACGATAAAGCGCAAACGCCAATTGATTCCTCTTTTGGTTTTATGCCTAGTTCCAGGCTCAACTTCTAATTTTTTTATTGCTTCTTCTGAAGATTTATTTTCTTCGTTATTGATATAAGCAACAAATTTTTCCAATGCTTTGCGCCAAGTGCCAAAACGGTTCTCATAAGTCCCAACGTGATACTTAGAAAGTGGTTTTTGAACCTCGCGGTAGTGTGGTTGTCTACCAAGCGTTATCCAGATTTCTTCCAAATTTTTATATAATTCTTCCTCAGGGAGATTCATAGGGGTTCTAGTTTTTTGTAGACCTGCTTTCTCTAATGCATTGAACCAACTACCAAATCTTCGAATATGCGTTGTAGTACCAAACTTGCCCTTCTCATCATAGTCGGCACGACTAACTGCGGATTTATTCAACTCCGAAGCTACTCTCTGTAAATCAGCGATAAGTTCTTCATTTTTAATGCCGCGGTGGTATTCTTCTAGTTCAAATTTCATGTTAACGCCTTCTATCCTTTTGTCAGCCATTCTTGCAGGGCGCGTTTTTCAATTTTTACTCCGTCTATTGTGTCAGTTTCTTTTTTTCCTTCGCACAAAATTGTTGCTTTGGTTATTTTGTTTTTTTTGCAGAATTCAATCAGGCCTTCAGTTTCTCTTTTTGGCGGGGTTTCTGAATAGCAGACGTTTATTGGCTCGATTTTTGTTTTTTGCTTTGCTATAAAGTCGACTTCTTTTGAGTTTTTCCAGTAGAATGTTTCAAATCCCCGGCGTTTCAGCTCTATTGCAACAGCGGCTTCAGCCAAGTGTCCCTTGTCTTCTGTGAATGACTTTGACGCATATTGCTGCATTCCCAAATCATAAGCAAAAATCTTTCTTGCCCTTGTCAGAGAGTCTGCCATTGAATATGAGAAAAAAGGCACTTGGAAAACCAGAAAAGCCGATTCCAAATAATCAATGAATTGCCTGCTTGTGTCATAAGACAGGCCGAGCGCAGCCCTGATTTTTTTCAAACTGATTTGTTTTCCAGAGTTAGTCAGTAAATAAAATGCAAGATTTCTTAAAGCCGCAGAATCCCTTATGTCATATCTTGTAATTATGTCTTTTATGAGAGCAAGCTCGAAATAGGATTCCAAGAGCTTTTCTTTTTTTCCGGGGTTCAAAGCGACTTCAGGGTAGCCGCCTGTTTTAAGATAGTCTTCAAAGCCTTTCTTTGTTATCCTGTGAAATTCGCTGAAAGAAAAGGGGAGAATCTGAAAGCCAATTCCCCTGCCACCCAACGCTGTTGCAAATTCGCTGCTCAACAGTTTTGCAGAAGAACCAGTGACAATTATCTGGCATTTTCTTGTATCAACAGCCACTCTAACCCATTTTTCCCAGCCAGCAATCAATTGCATTTCATCAAAAACAACAGTGTCCTTTGACCCCAAATCTGTAGAAAACCTGTCCAACAAATCAATATTCAACGAGCCAATTAATGCAGGGTCTTCAAGATTGACATATCTTGTTATAGTGCCTGCTGGCATTTTTTCCAAAAGCCTTCTTGCAACAACCGATTTTCCCGAACGCCTTGGGCCATACAAAAAAACAACATTCTTGTTGCTCAAAAAAGACACGATTTCATCTTCAATATCCCTTTTGAAGGTCTTTTCTTTTGATGCCCACTTTTGAAGCAATTCTTCTAAATCTCTTGAAAGCATGAAAGAGAATAATGGCACAAACAATTTAAATGGTTACGCTATAACGTAACCCTATTTAAATGCCCAAAAGGGGGCTTGAATGGATTTAGGCTAACAAAATGCAATAAAATTGTCAGCCTAAATGGTAATCCGGTTAGGCTGATAAAAAGTAGGTAAATTCTCAGCCTAACGGGCTGTCTAAACTTTCGGACACTTTTTGCCTTTTCGGACAAGCGATTTGTTTCTGATGCAGCCAGGCTGTCCTGTGCCAAATCAGCCAATAGTTTGTATAAACAGATCAAAAATCTTCGTTTAGCAATGCTCCATGCAATTAGTGTTAACACCGTCGCTTTTTCCGTTGTTAACTTCATCATCGCCTACTGTAATGTATAGGGATTATTGCTTAAATGTTAGCGGTGAATTAGCCTGTAGTCTTTTTTGTCTCCTATTATCGAACATACTGGCTTGTTTGGTCTATTGCGATTTTTCCGCATTTGCATTGAATGAAGGTTCCTTTTAAGTCCCCTTCAATGGTCTGGCCGCAATTGAGGCATTTCACTTTTTGTCCCATTTTTGTCAATCCTTTAAGGCGTTTTTGTATTGTTTTTTGAATCTTCTTGTCAATCTGATTGCAAGATTGCGTGCGTTATTATTGTAGTGGCATTTTTCTAAGGCGTTGAAGTATTGTTGCTTTTCTTTTGTTTTTATATCAATCATTGCGTAACCGTTTTTGTGTAAAACATAGTTCATTATGATTCTCGCTGTTCTGCCGTTTCCGTCCTGAAATGGGTGAATTCTTACAAGTTTCCAGTGTGCCCAAGCGGCTAATTCGAGGGCATGAAGTTCTTTTTTGAGTTTCCCATATTCCTTGAAGTAATTTTTCATGTCCGGTATTACAAGCATTGGCGGGGTTGTTTCAAAGTGTGAGCCTCTTACCCTATTTTGGTGTGTTTTGTATTGGCCGGCAATTATTGGCTTTGTGTCTTTGAAATACATCCCGTGGATTTTTAGAAACAATTGTTCTGACAGCTCTTCTTCGGTTTGTTTAATGAACGCCAATGTTTTTTGTGCTGCTTTTGCTTCCAGCACGTCATCTAGTGGCTTGTTTGGCGCAATGTCTTCACTTAGCAATAGTTCGACTTCTTTCGGGCTTAAAGTGCTGCCTTCAATGGAATTTGTGTTGTATACGAATGCCATTACAAAGTTCTGGTCAAATTGCTCCTGCACTGTCTTATTTTGCTTGTTGTACCTTTGCCAGAATTCATTGTTTATTTCGTCAATTTCTTTTATTTCTTCGCTGGTCAAATAGTGGTGGCCGTGCAGCTTTAGTTTTTCTGCTTCAACTTTTTCTTCAAACTTTGCCATCAAAACTTGCAATTTTGTTTCAGTGGGCATTTGGTTTCCGATATATTCCCTTAATTGCTTCCGCCTACCGCGGCCTAAAGAAATGTTTTCCACAAGATAATAATATGTGTTTTCTCCCTTGCGCTGTTTTGTCACGTATGCCATGAATAGTTATTACTCAAAAACATTTAAAAATGCGTGAGTAATAACAAAAAAAGAGTAATAACAAAATCGGGCAAAATTGTTAACGTAAATGCCAGTCCAACTTTTCGGACACCTGCCATTTTTTCGGACAACCTCCAAATTTGTGCAATAATACAATAATATTAAGTATTTGACACTCCACTCTTTTTTAGGTTTTAACATGCTGATAGGAGTTGTAGGAAAGCCTTCTTCCGGAAAAAGCACTTTTTTTTCAGCTGCTACTTTGATTGATGTTGCAATTGCAAATTATCCTTTTACGACAATAGAGCCGAACAAGGGAATTGGCTTTGTAAGAATTGAATGCATTGACAAGGAATTTGAAGTGCAATGCAATCCGCGCACTGGCTATTGCAAAAATCACGTAAGATTTGTGCCTGTTGAACTGATTGATGTGGCAGGCCTTGTTCCGGGTGCAAGCGAAGGAAAAGGAAGGGGAAATGCGTTTTTGTCTGATTTAAGCAGGGCAGACGCTCTTATCCATGTGATTGACGCATCTGGAAGCACCAACGAAAAGGGAGAGCCTGTTGCAGCAGGAAGCCATGACCCCTGTTTAGACGTGGAATTTTTGGAACAGGAAATCGGATTATGGTTTTTTGGAATTGTGCAAAAAAACTGGGCAAAAATTTCAAAAGCGCCTTTTGAATCAAAGCAAAAATTGTTAGAGGCTTTTTCAAAGGCATTGAGCGGCTTGTCAGTCAAAGAAAGCCAGATTGGAGGCGCATTGGAAAAAACAGGCTTGCTGGAAAAAAAATTGGTGCAATGGGAAGAACAAGACCAGAAAGACTTTGCTTTTGGCCTGCGTGAAGCTTCAAAGCCAATTGCAATTGCAGCAAACAAATGTGACATTCCGTCTGCAGAAAAAAATATTCAGAGATTAAAAGAAAAATTTTCAAACCTGATGATTATTCCGTGTTCCGGCTTTGCAGAGCTTGCCTTGAAAAAAGCTGCAAAACAAGGCCTGATTGAATATGATGCTGGCAATGCAAAATTTTCAAAAAAAATGGATTTGAATGAGAAACAGGCACAAGTGCTTGATGCTATCCAAAAAATGGTTCTTGACAAATATGGTTCAAGCGGAATACAGGAAGTGCTGGAAAAAACTGTTTTTGGCTTGTTAAAATATTTTGCTGTTTTTCCTGCAGGAGTCCACAAATTGCAGGACTCAGAAGGCAGGGTTTTGCCTGACGTGTTTTTGCTGCCCCCAAATTCAACAGCGCTTGATTTTGCATTCAAATTGCACACTGCAATGGGGCAGGGCTTTATCAGGGCAATTGATGTAAAAACAAAACAAGCAGTTGGAAAAGAACACCCTTTAAAACACAGGGACGCGATTGAAATAATTTTTAAGGGATAAAAAAAGAATTTTACAGTGTTTTTGGAATCGGGGAAATCCTGCTTAAAACAAAAAAGTACGCTTCAATCAATTCATCAAGGCTTGTTGTTCTTTTTTTGCCAAAGTGCGCAAGCTCCAAAAAATAAAGCTTCACAAGCCTGTGGGCAATCTCTTCCTCGTGCAACAAGTCTTTTTCAGGCTTTCCAAGCTTCTGCGAAATCTTGATTAGGCAAGACTGGTAAATATCAACAAGCTCGCTTAATGAAACAGAACGCTTCAATCCAAGCCTTGCAAGCGTCTCAAAATAAAGCGTTAGCATCCTGTGGGCAATTTCCTCAACAGGCAGGCCATGCTCAGGCGCCTTTATTTTTTTTGCAATCCTTTCCGCAATTTTTTCAATTTCAACCGGCAAAGAAATAGTTACATCCGATGGCTTTTCAACAATAACAGGCTTTTCAACAATTCTTGTCCTTGTTATATATTTAATAACCTGCTTTGGCTTCCTGATAATCCTGATAATTCTTGATGGCTTTTTTGCTTTTGGAATATTTCCTGATTTAAGGCGCTTCCACAAAGCAACTGCACTCTTAAAGGATTTTCCCTGCTTTAACTGGGAAGCAATAAAAGAATTGTAAGCAGAAGGCTTTCTCTTGTTCTGAAGCTTTTTGAATTTGTTCCAAGCCGCAACAGCCTGTTTGAAAGTTTTTCCCAAACGCAGCTGCCTGCGCATAAAAAGATTATATTCATTCAACTGGCGCTTTTTTGATTTCGGATTTTTTTTCAGTTTGGCCAGTTCATTCTGCAGCTTGGACAATTCAAGCTTAATCTTTATATCAGCCTTCCTAAATTTTGCATTAGTCTTTAAAGTTTTGTTTGCAAGAGTCTTCACTGATTTTGCACTTGCCTTTCTAATTGCTTTCTTTTTTTTCCCAACCGGCATAAGATTCACTTTGAATAATTAAATGATTATTAATTGATTTTTTAATACTTGCGGATTACACAAAATCCTGCGCCTTGCTTTTCAATGCAACCATTCTTGTCCTTCCGCGCACGCCTTTTTCAGTGAACGCGCATTCCAACAAATCTTTTTTTTCAAGCGCTGAAACAAAAGTGCGGAAACGCCGCTGGGAAATTTTTTGGCTTGATTTTAAAGAAAATTTTTTAAACAATCCGCCTGAAGAAATTTGCCCCTGTTTTGGCACAAGGGAAAGAATCAATTTTTCATGGCCAGCCAGAAAAGGAACTGCTTTTTGCACTGCCCTTGCTTCAATGCTTGAAAAAACTTCTTTCAGGTGTTCAACAGAAACTTTTTTTTCATTCCGCTTTTCTGCCAGGCGGCCGGCTTTCAACAGGCATTCGATTGCGATTCTTGCGTCTCCGCCAAGCTTTGCAGCGTGGGCAGCAGCCACGCTTATTGCATCGTTTTCAATTGCTTCGGGAAAAAAAGCGAATTGTGCTCTTTCTCGGAGAATGTCTTTCAATTGCTGCGGGCTGTAAGCTTCAAAAATAATTGTTTCAGGCACTAGGCTACTTTTAACCCTTGAATCCAGTTGCTGCAAAATTCCCGGGTTATTGCTTATTATTACAATGCCAAAACGTGCCTTGGCGAATTCAAAAATCCTTAATAAATCGTAAAAAAGCGCTGATGCTTCTCCCCGAAAAACAAGCTGGTCAAGCTCGTCAAAAATAATTATCGGCGTAAAAGAAACTTTTTTTAATGCCTGCAAAACACTATCCAATGCTTCGTCTGAAGACATTCCCCTCCTTGAAATCGGCAAGCCCAAAAAATTTGAAATTTCAGTCAGAACAGAATGCCTTGTGTTCAGCCTGAAACAATTAACATACAAAAATTTTGCCCTGTCAGAATATTCTTCCAGTTCCTTCAGAACAAATTTTGCAACAACTGTTTTTCCAGTGCCTGGTTTTCCCGCCAGAAAAACATTCTGGGGCTTTTTTCCTTCGGTTACAGGCTTAAGCGCATAAACAAGCGAATCAATCTCAGAATCCCTGTGCGGCAGCTTTTCAGGAACAAATTCAGGATACAAAAACCTTTCATCCTTGAAAACAGGATTAATTTTTGAAGATTTTTCAAAAACATTGCCTTGCATGCATAAAACATGAAACAATCAGTTAAAAATTTTTTCCTGAACCAATTAATAATGATAAAAATGGCGCCAAAAATTTTGTTTGGAACAGCAGGAATCCCTTGTTCCGCAAAAAGCCTTGATTCTGTTTCTGGCATTGAAAGAGTAAGGGGGCTTGGCCTGGATGCAATGGAGCTCGAGTTTGTGCGCGGAGTCCATATGGGAGAAGAAACCGCAAGGCAAGTGAAAATTGCAGGAGAAAAAAATAATGTTTTGCTCAGGGTTCACGCGCCTTATTTCATTAACCTGAATTCTTCTGACAAAAAAAAACTGGATGCAAGCAAAAAGCGCATTTTGGATTCGGCAAAAATCGGTTCTATTGCAGGGGCAAAAATAGTGACTTTTCACCCGGCTTATTTTCAGGGAGAAGACAAAAAAAAAGTTTTGGAAAAAGTAATTTCGGAAATTGGAAGCATTATTGATGAAATGAAAAAAAAAGGATATAAAATTGCGCTTGCGCCTGAAACAACTGGAAAGCCAACCCAGCTTGGTTCCCTGAAAGAAACAATTGCAATGTGCAATGCATTAAAAGAATTGCAGCCAATGATTGATTTTTCGCATTTGCATGCAAGGGAAAACGGGCGCTTCAAAAACAAAAAAGATTTTGAAGAAGCAATTTTGGAAATTCCAAAAAAATTTTTGGCTAACCTGCAAATGCATGCTTCTGGAATAAATTTTTCTGAAAAAGGCGAAAGAAACCATTTGAACATGGAAGAAAAAGGAAACTCTTTCAATTACAAATGGCTCTTGGAAAGCCTGAAAGAAAACAATGTTTCGGGCTGCATTATCTGCGAAAGCCCGAATCTGGAAGAAGACGCGTTGCTCATGAAAAAATATTTTGAGGGAATATAAAAGGCAGATTTTGAGACAATTGATTCAAAACTTACGCGCAAAGATTCATATGGTTGCCTTAACAAAGCGCATTGTTTTTAAATTTCGCGCACAAATGATTATTTAAGGTTTTTTATGGCAGACAAGCTTGAACCAAAAGAAGACGCTTTGAACTGGGTTGAAAAACGCTTTTCAACATTGGCAGGGTATATAAGCTCGCAAATAAGCACTTTTGTGGCTTTTTTGTTCCTTTTGTTTGCATTAGGGGCTTTTTTTGGGGCATTTGTTTACACAAGATTCCCAGAAATAGCAATTTACTTTATAATTGCGCCCGCAGCGCTTGGCCTGATTGCATATTACAACAGGACAGTTGCAGTGGTTCTCTTTGTAGTTTTCCTGGCATTTTTTGTATTATAAAAAAAATATTTCAAATTGCAATTAAAAATCAAACTGGTTATTATGGATTTCATTACGCTTTCGGGCAATGAATTTAAGGCGCTTGCATCAGAAACAAGGGTAAGCCTGATAAAATTATTGCAACAAAGAAACCACACTTTAAGCGAATTATCCCAAAAAACAAGCCTTGCAGCCCCTACAATAAAACAGCACCTGGGCATTCTTGAAAATGCAGGCCTCATAGAACAGGTTGACGAGGGCAGGAAATGGAAATATTATTGCCTTACAAAAAAAGGCAAAAAAATTCTCTGCAATGAAGAGCAAAAAAACATTCTTATTGTCCTTGCAGCAAGCATTCTTGGCCTTGCAGTCACGCTTTATTCTTTTTTAGGAATGTTTTGGCAGGCACAAATTTTGCGGCTTGGCATGCCAATACAGTCAGAACAAGCAGGCAAGGCGCTTGATACTGTCAGCAGCGGAATTTGCAATGAAATTCAAAAAGCAGCTGCTGCAACACAGCCATTGGCAGTGCCCTTCGAAAAAGCCGTTATTCTTGCAGTGCTTCTTGTAGCATTGTCAATCTTAATTGGGTTTTTGATTGCAAAAGCGAAAAAAAAATAATTTTTGCCGAGTTCGTTTTTCAGCGAACAAAAAAACTGTTTTTTAAATTTTTCCCAAGCGCTTTTTTTTGAAGCACATGAACAAAAAAGGGTTGTTTTGTTTTCTCATTGCCCTGGGGTTCGCTGGAACCCTGGCTTGCCTGTCTTCAAGCGAATCGCGGGAATCCCTGGAATTCGGCAAAACCAAGAACATTTGCTTTGAAATTGAAAAGCTTGATTTGGAAAGAACAATCCTGGAAGAAAACATTGATTTTTTAATACTGGAAACAATGCGCGCAGAGCTTGAAAAAGGAAACAAAAATCCAGAACAGATTAAGGAAAAAATCAGTGAAAACTTGCTTGTTTTTTTTAAGCAGGCTGAAAAAGAAGCATTGGGCAAAAATTTGGCAATTGTTTTTTTTCAAAAAAACGGGCCTGTTTCCAAGGATTTTCTCAAACAAAATTCAAAAATTTTTTTGGTTGCCTATGAAAATCTTGTTGTTGCAGAATACAATTTCACCGGCGGAATTTTTAAGGACAATTTTTTGAAAGCAAAAATTGAATCGGAAAACGCGGAAAAACTCTTTGAATTGCCTCTTGGCTATTCCCAAAAAGCCTTTGCAGCGGGATTGCAATGACGAAAAAAAAAGGCCAGATTCATTTTGAAGCAATGCTTGCTTTCCTGTTCCTGCTTGGCTTCCTCGCAATCGCTGTTTCAAGCATGGAAAAACAGAAACAATGGCTTTTGGCATCGGAAAACACGTCTATTGCAGAAGCCAATGCACAGGAATGTGCCATGCTGGCAAACGCGCTTTTTTCAAACACGGAAAGTTCATTGAAAAAAACCAGTTTGAATTGTTTTTCCGGAGGCGAATTTGAAATCAAAAGCATTTTTCAGGGCGTGGAAAAAAGCGCTTTTTGCATTGCAAAGCACGTCAAGACAACGCAAATTGGCGGCAGAAGCTTTTTGGAAGTGAAAACAAATGCGCATTACAACTGACAAGGGATTCGCATTTTCCCTTGATGCGGGAATTGCTTTTGTGCTGGCAATCAGCATGCTTTTCCTGGTCATATCCGCAATTGCACAAAGTGTGAATGAAAAAGTTTTTGCGGAAAAAAAATTTGAATTGTGGAAAAACACTGTTTTTGCCGCAGACAGCCTTGTAAAAAACAGCAACGAAGAAAACAGCCTGCTTGGAAGCGCTTTTTTTGACGCCGAAAAACACAGGGTGAAAAGCAATGAAATTGACTCAAAAAAACTGCAAAAAATTTTTGGCTTTGAAAACAAAGAATTTGAAATAAAGCTCGTGAAAATCATTTTTCGGGATTTGCAGGAAAAAATTGTTTTTTCAAAAAATTCTGAAAAAAAGAATTGCCTCGCAGTAGAAAGAATTGCCCTGGTTGACGGCAGAATTTCAAAAATTGTTGTGGTGGGCTGCAATGAATAAGCCTTTTTGGAAAAAAGCCTTGGGAAAAACACAAAAAAAGCCTTT
>JAGVNX010000009.1 GCA_020053055.1 Candidatus Iainarchaeum sp. | reverse complement strand
TGCCTGTACAGTTCCCCGAAAAAACAATTTTGTCACCCAAAAAAAAGTCTTTTTTCTCAGCATTCATTGAAAGCGCTGCCGCATTCATTAAAAAAAAACAAAAAACAATGAAAACCAAAAAAAACCAAAAAACAGGCTTGAAACCCATTACTCCCCACCTTTCGCCTTTTTCAGTTTTTCATTAAGCTTCTGCGCCTCGGATTCATACTGTGCCCTGGTAATCAGGCTTTTCTGAAAATAATTTGCCTGCAATTCTTTTATTTTAGCCTTAATATTTGAAATATTCTTTTCCTTTGAAACTGCCAATGCCCTGCCGAGCCCATGCGCAAAAATAAAAAAAAGGATTATTGCAGCAATTATAAACGCAACAATCAGGAACAATGCGTTTTTTGCCAAAATATGGGAAAAACTTTCCCCTGCAACACTCACATTTTTTTCCACAGAACCGACATTCCCATAAGAATCCACAACCTTAATTGAAAAAAAAGGATTCCCCTCATCTTCTTCTGCAAAAACATAACTGCCAACAAAACGGCCAGGCTCTATTTGGCGCAGCGGAATTTCTTTTGTATTCACCAAAGCAAACGCCCTTGCATCAATAACCTTTGACTTGTCAGAATAATAAGCCAAAACATCAAAATTAACAGTATCGCCAATTTTGAAAGAATCCGCCTTTGGTTCAACAACTTCAATTATCGGCATTGTTTTTTCAACAATAATCACCCCAACAACAACCGCCTCGGCAACAACCACAGAACCGTCTTTTTTTGCAGCAGAAACAGAAAAAGAATTTTCACCTTCCTTTGCAGCAAACGGAATCGAAAACGAAACAGAATACTTGCCGGGCTCAAATTCAAAAAATTGTGTTTTTTCGCCGAACGCTTCAACAAAAGCCTCTGCCTTTTCCACGCTATTGCCTGATTCGTCAAAAACAGAAAGAACCAGCGGAACTTCCTCGCCCCTTCCAAAAGACTGTTTTTGCAACGGCTCAATTTTTATTGAAAGCTTTTCTGCAAAAACCCTTTCCTTTACTTCAAAAGCCTTTTGAAAAAAAGCCTTGTTTCCATTAGCATCAACTCCCGTTATTACAAGAGAATATTCCCCGAGCTTGTCAAGCAAGGAAACAGAATAAGAAAAAGCAAACGCACCGGTATTAGCATCTGAAGCAAAAACCTTGCTGAAAACATTTTTTCCCTGAAAAAAAATATTTGCATCAAGCATTATCCCAGCAGGCCTTGCTTTTGCTTTTACAAACCCATTCAAATTCAATATATCCCCCAAGGAAACGCTTGTTGGAACAGCAAGAACAACATTCAAATCCGGCTTCACCAAAAAACTTGCCTTTGCCTTTCCGGTAACACCCCTAAAAGTTGCAGTAAACTCCATTTGATTAGAACCAAGCATAGCAGGAGAAATATCCACAAAAGCCCCATAAATCGCATCAAAAGAACTATTGTCCCCATGCTTGCTGTCATTGTAAAGCTCATAATCTTTTGACCCCAGCCTAAAGCCAGCTATGGCGCCAATTACCTTTGCCTTTTTGTCAGCAAGAATTTCAACAAGAATATTCGCTTTTTCACCAAAAATAAAATAATCTCCTGCAGACGGAACAAGAACAGAAATATCAATGCTTTTCGGAGTGCAATCAGCAGGGCAAGCAGCATAAGTTTCACTTGATTCACAAGTTCCATTGCCGCAACAATTCGCCTTCAAAATAATCTTGCAGACCCCATTCACACAGCCAAGCTCTTTGCAAGAATCATTGCCATACTGGCCAGAACACTTTCCACAATCAGCAGGGCAACTGCACTGGTTTTCACCTGCTTCACAAACATTGTTCCCGCAAGCCGCAAAAGCCAAGCCGGCAAAAAACAAGGCAAACAAAAAAACAAAAAACCTGAATTTCATTTTCACACACCAAAAAAAAACTAATTCCAAAAACACGAAAAGCTTTGTTCCCAGCAGCATATAAAACGGCAATTTTGAATATAAACTTTCCCAAAGCCAAAAAAAAGAAAAAAAAACAATTTTTTCAAATTTTTTTCAGAAAACAAACAAAAACAAGAATAAGCGCAAAAAAAGCGGAAAGTATTTAAAAAACATTGCCCAACAATAAATAGTTAAATAAAACAATTAAAAAAAATCAAAAATAAAATTGCTCAAAACTGCCGAACAAAATAGCAAAAAAACATTGCCAATAAAACATAAAAAAATTATAATTGAATTATAATCAAATCAAATTTTCATTTTGGGGTGAAAAAAAAGTGCAAAAAATTTTTGTTTTCTTAGCAGTATTGCTCCTTGCAATTACTGTATCTGCATATCCAATGAACAATTCTGAAACCAATATTGTTAATGCGCTAAACTATTTAAAATTGCAACAAGATAACGAGGGCTGTATTGGGGGGGTTGAAACAACAGCATGGGTTATTGACAGTGTTGTTGCTGCAGGCAAAAATCCATCCTCAACAGACTGGCAATCAACAACAGGCAAGTCTTTGGTTGACTGCATAAAAAAAGATGCTGCCTGGTTTGACGCCCCAGAAAGAAAGGCAACTGATTTTGAAAGGCAAATAATTGCAATTGTTGCAGCACAGAAAAACCCAACAAACTTTAATGGCTTGAACTATGTTGCAAAGCTTAAGTTAATGTACAATGGAAACCAGATGGAAGATTCAGCATTATTGAATGATGATGCCTGGGGCATAATCGCGCTTATTGCCGCAGGCGAACCACAATCTTCAACAGAAATACAAGGGATGGTAGCTTTTTTGGAAGATGACCAAAACGTCATTGATCACGGTTGGAGCTATAGCACTGGAGGCGCAAGCGATGCAGACTCAACAGCCACGGTAATAATGGCATTAATTGCTGCCGGAAAGCCAAACAGCCAGCAAAACATTCAGGATGCAATAACTTACCTCAAAACACAACAGGATAACACCAATGGGGGATTCATTTCTTGGGGTTCAACAAACCCAGATTCCACTGCATACAGCATTGATGCTATTGATTCTATCGGGCAAAATCCAACAGATACAGCCTGGCAGGAAAACAGCCCTAATCCAATAGAATACCTCTTAACCTGGCAACAATCAGACGGAGGATTCAGTAATCCCTATGTTAACCCGGCTGGCACATCAAATGTATTGACAACAGCAAACGCATTAAACGCATTGCTGGGAAAACCTTATAACGAATTCAGAATTGACAAAACAGCCCCAACAACTTCAAGCAATATTTCCAGTGGCTGGTATAACCAAGACAAAAATGTTGGATTAACATGCAGTGATTTGGAAAGCGGATGCAAAACCACACAGTACAGGATAAACTCTGGAACTTGGAATTTTTACAATGGCGCAGGCATTGCCCTTGTTGTTTCTGCAGGGCAAACGGCTACTTACCAAATAGATTTTAATTCAAATGACAATCTTGATAATACAGAGCTAACAAAAACAGTCACAATAAGCATTGACAAAGCCCCCCCAACAATAGCCTCTTTTTCCTCAAGCACAGGAACAAACTGGACTAATTCCACAACGCCTTCTTTTAGTGTAAGCGCATCTGATTCAGGCTCTGGCTTAAGTACAATGAAATTTTCTTGCAATGGCTCTGATTGGAGCGGGGAAACAGGATTTACATCAAGCGGCTACAGTGGATTCAACATTACAAACGGAGCTACAAACTGCAATTCTTCAGACGGAGCAAAAAATATTTATGCCCAAGTAAAAGATGCTGCAGGAAACTGGTCTGCAACATTTGGGTCAATAACAGTGAATTACGATAACACTGTGCCAAGCCCAGAATTAAGCGGATTGACATGCACTCCTGGGGTTAATCAAGTTACTTTGTACTGGAGTACTGATGCACAAGACTCTATTTCCGGATTAAAAGAATATAAAATTTATGGCGGGCCATCAACTGTAACCGAAAATTTAGAAAACAAAAACGCAATAATAACAAGCCTGAATATTGGAACAACATATAACTTTACAATAAAAGCAGTGAACAATGCAAATCTTGAAAGCAGCGGCGTAACAATTTCATGCATTACATCAACACAAGGTACCGTGGACCCTCCTTCTGGTCAGGATGATTTTGGCATTCCTTTTGTTTCTTGGCTTGGCCCGAGTGCAAGTGCAATTGTTTCTGGGGTTGTTGTTTTGGAAGTGACTGCTTCTGACAATGGCACTGGAATCAGTTCAATTATGTTTGAATTGCCTGACAAGAATTATGTGGGAACAAGTTTGCCTGTGAGCGGGGGAAAATTTAATGGAACTTGGCAGGTGCAATGGGTTACCTGGAATTTGGAAAACGGAAAAGAGTATACTATAAAGGTTCGCGCAAATGATAATGGGCATCCAAATAATAGCAGTGCCTGGGTTTCAAGGACATTCAAAATTGA
>JAGVNX010000052.1 GCA_020053055.1 Candidatus Iainarchaeum sp. | reverse complement strand
GGAGCAAAGATTTCTTTCCCAGGGCTTTCTTTTCCAAAGAAAGGCCTTTGCGGAGCAAAGATTTCTTTCCCAGGGCTTTCTTTTCCAAAGAAAGGCCTTAGCCTACATTTGTAAATTGGTGTTCCCCGTATTGCTGGGCTTCTTTTTCCCTTTTTTTTGAAGCATTGAATTCTTCGTATTCTTTCCAGGTTTTTTTCCCGGTTTCGCCGCGCAAAATTTTTATTATGATTTGCTTTGGCACGGGAAGGTTTTGCCCGCTTGGCGAATAATCAATGAGGACAATGTCGTTTTCTTTTATTTTTTCCCCAAGGCTTTCCTTCACTGAAACAGTCACCAAATTTTCATCCCACATTAGCGTCATTGCCTGGATGCTTGAATCCGTTCCAATCACGTCATTTTCATTGCTTTTAAAAACTTTAATTACTTTTCCTACATGAAACATCAAACCACCAAAACACGGATTATTACAAATTATATTATGTTAACTCTTTTTAATTACTAAATGCAGTGTCGGCAAATAGGTTTTTAAACAGTAGTGTAGAAGATTAAGAATACAATTATTTTTTTACCATGAGGTGAAAATATGGCAAAAAAGAAAATTGAAGAAGAAGAAGAAAAAGAAGAAAATTTTGAGGAAGACGACGGTTACGACGAAGACGACGAATCCGACGAAGAAAGCGACGACGATTCCGACTTCGGCGACGAAGAATAAAAAAAATTTTTTAATCCTTTTTTTGATTTTTTTTAATTCCCTTTTTGGTTATTTTTAATAAAAGCCGAATTCAATATTTTTCCCTGTGCATTACGCTTTGCAGGCTTTTTTTTGGCACGAACAATGTGCCTTTTTCAATCCAATAAGAAGTTTTTTCATTATTCTCGGCAATGCGCGGTTTTTCCTTTGGATAGCCAAGCGCTACTACAAGCGCAATTTGGCATTGTTCAGGAATTCCAAGCAAAGGCGCGAGCTTTTGCCTGTCAACAGCGCCAATAATGCAGGTTCCCAGGCCTTCTTCAAGCGCTGCCAAGGCAATGCTCTGCACTGCAATTCCGGCATCATTGATGCTGTAATCATATGCTTTTTGCCTGTTAAGCAATACAACAATGAAAGCCTTTGGCTCTTCGCCTTTTTTCATTCCTTTTTCTGCAATAACACCGCCCAATTTCATGCATTCAAACGCCTGTTGCCTATTTTTTTGTTCTTGCACAACAATAAATTCCAATGGCTGCAAGTTTCGCGCAGTAGGGCTTAACCTTGCAGCTTCAACGCATTTTTGCAATGCCCTGAAAGGAATTTCTTTTTCCTTAAAACGCCTGATTGAACGCCTTTTTTTAATCGCAGAAAAAACTTTCATTTAGCACACCAGTTTTGCACAATAATTAATCAGATTTTTTTTATTTTGATTTTTGCTTCTTCCAAAATTCTTGGGCTTAATTCGTCAAACTGCTCATTCCTGTAAACAATTTCTTTTATTCCCGCGTTTATAAGGAGCTTTGCGCACAGAATGCAGGGAAAATGAGTGGCATAAATAGTTGCTCCCTTTGTTGAGACGCCAAAGCATGCTGCCTGTGCAATCGCGTTTTGCTCGGCATGAGTCGCCATGCAGAACTCCAGATTCTGCGCGCTTTTAAGCTGCTTTTTCTCCCTGAGGCAATAGCCTTTTTCAAAGCAATCCTGCACTCCTTTTGGAGCGCCACAGTACCCTGTTGAAATAATCTGCTTGTCTATAACCAGAACAGCGCCGGCTTTTCTTTTGAAGCATGTTGCACGTTCTGACGCGATTTCCGCGATTTTCATAAAATAATTGTCCCAGGAAATCCTTTTCTGCATTAATCAGCCCCCATAAATTTTTTCAAGTTCCTCGAATAATTGCTTTCGGAATGTTTTAAAATATTCTTTTGGAATTCCGCCTGCAGCTGCAGGAATATGGCCCCCTGCATTTGAATTTGGAATGCCTTCAATGGCTTTTTCAAGCAGCCTGTTGACATGGACTTTTCCATCCTGCCGTCTTGCAGAAAACCGTATGTTGTTTCCAGATGCCTCCCAGATTATTATTGTTTTTTTAGGCTTTTTATTGCTTATCGCGTTCACTATCTGGGATTTTATTGTGGGAAAATTTGTTTTAATATTGTAAATTTCAAGTTCAAGCCTTGGAAAATCTTCAACCCCGTTTTTTGCCTCTTTTTCAAGCCTTTTTTCTTCTTTTTCAAATTCGGTTTTGATTTCCAAAAATTTTTTTTCCATGCAATCCCGGATTTTTTCGGCTTTAAACAAAACCCAAAAAATTTCCCCAAATTTTTCCTTTTGCATCACGCCTACAGCGGAAACCATGCGCTCAAGCCCTTCGATTTCCTTGATTGTGGTTTTGTTGCGCTGTGCAGTTTTCTTCAAAAAACCAAGCCAGTGCTTTTTTGCATTGTCGCCTATTATGCCAATACAGGCAATCCAATCAGCGGCCTGCAGGTCAAGAATCCTGTTAAAAAGGTCAAAGCACAATTTTGAAGCGGGATAAGCGCTTGAGTTTTTTTTTGACAAAAATTTTGGATGGATAAAAACAATTTTTTCAGAATTTAAATCAAGGTTAAATTCGTGGTGGTCAATTATCAGAATTGCATCCATAAAATCCACTTTGCCAAGCTTTCTTCCGTAATAATCAGTAGCCAAATCCACGATAATAAGCTTGTTCGCCTTTTTTGGCAGTTCTTCCAAAATTTTTTTCTCGGTTGCCTTGTTCCTGTAATTGAAGCCATAAACAAGCACTGGCTTTTTTCCGGTAATCTTAAAAACAGCCTTTGCAGTTATAGCAGCAGAAGAAATGCCATCTGCATCATTGTGATGCACGATTGCAACATTGTCACATTGCGAAAGGCTTCCGCAGAAACCCGCAAATTTTTCAAGCAAAAATTTTTTTTGCATAAAGGCTTTTTTGCAGCAAAACATTTAATAAATCTAACAACGTATCTTAATAAATCAAAAGGATTGTCGCTTTTTAGTCCAGCGTGGTTCGAATGGTTTTTTCGCATATAAACAGCAAAGGGGCAGAATATTTTTTGCACCAGAAAGGCAAATTGCTTTTTTTTTTCAAAAAAAACAGGGGCTCAATTGATTTGCCCTCTGGGGCTGCCATAGTTGAAAACCAGGGAACCGGCCTTCCAACGGTAAAGAAAAAACAATGAAAGGAGTGTTTTTTTGCGCTACAACAACAATGCTTTGAATCAGGCTATTGCATACTACAAAAAAAAGCTTTCAGCAAAGCTTAAGAAAAGGCAAATTGTGCTTGTTGAATTGCCTTTGCACAATGAAAAGGCATTTTTTTCCCTGGCGCCCTTAAGCCAGGCAATCCATGAACTTGGCGCTGATGCAAATGTTTTTGTTCTGGACGGAGAAAGCAATATGCTGAAAACACTCCGCAAAACATGGGAATTATTTGCAGAACTACAAATGGGAAAAAAAAACCCGGGAACAATTGCATTAAAAGAATTCATTTGCTCTGTTCAGAAAAAAACAAAAAGCAAAGAATTTGAAAAAATTTTTGATGCACCAGACTTGGAGCTTGTTGCAACGAGAACAGGTTTTGCAGCCAAAGGAATTTCCCTGGATTATGCCACAAAATGGTTCAAAAAATTCAAGTGGAACCAATTGTTAAAAACAGCGGAAAAAATCCTTGTGCAAGGCTATGGCATAAAAAAAACAGAAAAACTCAGCATTGGATTTGAACTCCTTCCAAAAAGAAAAGATTTGGAATTGCCTTTGCAGGATTACCTTGACAGCTTTGCAATAGCCTATACTTTTGCATTAAAAAGCAAAAAACTCTGCAAAAAAACCAATATGGGCGCAGAAACAGCAAGAATGTCACAATTAGAGCCAACAGACAGGATTTCCGACTTGTCAGCAACAATTTCCGGCTGTGAATACGAAAAAAAAATTTTTGAACCTTGGTTTAATGCATTCAAAAAACTTTCACCCATAATCGGCGCAAACAAGCTTCAGATAGCAGAAGCATCATTTTCAATAGCCGGAAAAGGCTATGGCGGAAAACACTTTTTTGGGATGAACATAGGCTATCCGACTCCGAACAAAAAAAGCAGGTGGCAAGGCCCAGGCCAAATGCTTTTGAAGCCATGGTGGCTGATGCAGACAAAAATCGACCCAAGGCCTCCAAAAAGAAGGCACGCCATGACAGAAACCCTGCCAATAGAAAATTTTGTCAGAACCTGCAATATTGACTATTTTGAAATGCGCAAAAGAGACGATGAAATAAAAAAAGTTCTTGAAAAATGCAAAACCCTCTTTGTAAAAGGCAGGCCAGTAAAAGGCGGCCAAACAAACCTTGTGCTTGACCTCACTCACATTTTAACAAAAAAAAGCCCTGTGCTTTCATCAGACATTGAAGTGAATCCAATCAGCCCGGGAGAAGCAGCCAAAATTTTCAAGGTAAAAGCAGGAAGATACGGAAACTTTCCCGGCGGAGAAGTTTTTCTGACTCCGCACAAAATGGACGGAATTTTTATAGGCGACATAGTAATTGCAATAGACCAAAGTTATGTAATTGGCGACAAAAACCCGCTTGTTGTAAAAGTCACTGGCGGCAAATACAAAATCCTTTCAGGCCCGCAGAATATTCTTAAGGCATTTGGCAAGCGCAAAAAAGAAGCCTGGCGCCTGATAAACGAAATGGAAAAAAGCGGTGCAATGCCGAAAAGCATTATTCAAAGCTACAGGAAAAATTTTGAAAATGTAGGCGAATTTGCAGTGAACACAAACCCGAATGCAAGATTATCGCGCTATCTGATTGAAACTGAAAAGCTCGCGCGCATGATTCACATTGCCCTAGGCTCGGGCTATGAGCCAAACAGGGAAACCTTGTACCACTGCGATATTGTAATAAACAATCCTAGGCAAAAAATGGACATTTACGGCACAGACCCAAAAGGAAAAGAGCATTGGATAATCAGAAAAGGAAAATTCGTAATCTGACTAAAAAAACAAAAAGGGGATTTTATTGGGCAGTGATATTAATATTCCTAATTTTAAAATCAAAAGCATTGAAGCGATAAAGCTTATCCCAAAAGAAGAAAGAATAAAAGCAATTGAACGTGCAGGGCTGAACATTTTTTTGTTAAAGTCTGATGAAATATTCATTGATTTGCTGACTGATTCTGGGACAAATGCCATGAGCCAAGAACAATGGGCTGCAATAATGCGGGCAGATGAAGGTTATGCGGGGGCAAGAAGCTTTGATAATTTCAAGAACGCAATAACAGAAGTAACAGGGTTCCCCTGTGTTTTGCCTGTTCACCAGGGAAGAGCAGCAGAAAATGTGTTGGACCATGTTCTAATAAAAGAGGGCAATGTTGTTCCGGGAAATATTCATTTTGATACAACCGAAGCCCACATAGAGCATAGAAAAGCAATTCCTGTTAACTGTGTAATAGAAGAGGCTTATGACAGTGCGGCTGAATTGCCATTCAAGGGAAACATGGATTTAAAAAAATTGGAAAAAACGCTTGAAGAAAATAAAGGGAATATTGCTTATGTATTGCATACAATAACCTGCAATTCAGGCGGCGGGCAACCAGTTTCAATGCAGAATATAAAAGAAGTGAGTGAACTGTGCAAAAAATACAAAGTGCTTTTTTTCTTTGATGCCGCAAGATTTGCTGAAAATGCTTTTTTTATAAAACAAAGAGAAAAAGGCTATGAAAACAAAAGCATTCAAGACATTGTCCATGAAATGTTTTCTTATTCGGACGGCTGTACAATGAGCGCAAAAAAGGATGCACTAGTTAATATTGGCGGCTTTATTGGTTTTAGAAGAAAAGAACTGTATGAAAAATGCGTTCCCTTCGGGATTTTATTCGAAGGGTTTCCAACTTATGGCGGCCTGAGCGGCAGGGATTTAGAGGCAATAGCCGTAGGAATAAATGAAGGAATACAAGAGGAATATTTAAGGTACAGGGTAAAACAGGTTGAATATTTGGGCAAAGAACTTGAGAAAGCAGGGATTCCCGTAATGAAGCCGATTGGAGGCCATGCTGTTTTTGTTGATGGAAAAAAATTTTTGCCGCACATCCCCCAAGAACAATTCCCTTCCCATACGCTTACTGCAGAATTGTATGCTGAATCTGGCATTAGGGCTGTTGAAATCGGGACACTGCTTGCAGGCCGTGACCCAAAAACAGAAAAAAACAAAATGCCAAAATTGGATTTAATGAGATTGACAATTCCCCGCAGAGTTTATCTAAGGGAACACATGGATTACGTTGTTGAATCAATGAAAAAAATAAAAGAAAGAAAAGGCTCAATCAAAGGCCTGAAATTTTCTTTCGAAAGCCCGATACTAAGGCATTTCCAATCAAGATTTGAAAGAGTTGAATGAAAATTTTAAAATCGCTTCTATCCAATGTTTTTTTATGAAAGAAAAAATTTTTGAACTTTTTGAAAACACAAAAGCAGACGCAGTTCTTTTGAGGAATTCCGATTCTGCCCCAGAACAAAACTTTTTTTATTTTTCAAAGCTTCCTTTTGGGCATTACTCCGGCAGCCTATTATTGCTTAAGCCGGAACAGGAACCCGTTTTAATAGCCAATTGCCTTGAAAACAAAAAAATTGCCTGGCTGAAAACAAGGCAGTTTGATTCCAAAAAAAAATTTGAAGCAATACTGAAAAAAGAGCTTTCAGGCAAAAAAAAAATCGGCTTGAATTTTGATTTGTGCCCAAAAAACGCTTTTTTGCGCTTAAAAAAAATTTTGCGCGGCAAAAAATTTGTTGACATTTCAAAAGCACTTGGAAAAACGCGCGAAACAAAAACCGGGGAAGAAATAAAAAAAATTGGAATTGCAGTAAAAATTTCAGAAGATGCAATAAAAGAACTGCCTGTTTTTTTCAGCAAAGGAATGACTGAAAAGCAGCTTGGATTCAAGCTTGACTGTTTTTTGCGCGAGCACTGCGATGCAGAGCTTGCTTTTCCGACAATTGTGGCTTCTGGAAAAAATTCTGCTGTTCCACACCACATAACCGGAAACACAAAAATAAGAAACGGTCTTTTGCTGGTTGATTTTGGCGCAAAAAACAGGAATTATTGCGCTGACCTTACAAGAATGTTCTGCATTGGCAAAGCAAGCGCAAAGCAGCACGAGCTTTATGAAAAAGTTTTTGCGTCAAAAAAAATTGCTGAAAGCCTTTGCAGGCCGAATGCAAATTGCGGGCAAATTTTTGAAAAAACACGCAAATTCATAAAACAAAAAACAGGTTCCAGCCTGGTTCACGGCCTGGGCCATGGCCTTGGACTGCAGGCGCATGATTTTCCTTATGGTTTTGGAGAAAAATCAAAAGGCATTCTCAAAGAAGGAATGGTTCTTACTCTTGAACCCGCGATTTACGGAAAATTCGGGGGAATAAGAATAGAAGACGATATTCTCATAACAAAAAATGGCTGCAAATTGTTAAGCAATGCCCCAAAAGAACTGGCTGAAATATGACTTTTTTTTTATGCTGGCAAGGGCTTGTAAACGCATAAAACAAGCTGTTTTGATTCAGAAAGAGCAGGCACAATAGTGTATTCATTGAAACCCAAATTTTCCTGTTTTACTAATTCGAAGCCCTGCATGTTTCTGCAGTATTTTGCATCTGAAATGATTGCCTGCTGCCTTGAAGAAAGATTGTTCAGTACAACAGCCATGTTGTTCTGGTTCAATGCAATTACCATTGCCCATGCAAGCAATCCCAATAAAACAATTCCAAAAACAACATCAGTTACCTGCATGGATAAATAAGGGCTTAATTTGTATTTAAATTTTTTGTAGCCTGTTTTTTTGCAGATTCATTTATTTTTTTTATTTTTTCAAGCAAGGAAATTAGGTTTTTTTTGAATTCCTTTTTTTGCTTTTCAGAAATCTCGCCCTGCTTTGCCAGAAAAGCAAATTCAAGAAGAGTTGATTTGTATTCTTTGGCTTCTCCTTCGAATATCCCGCTTATGATTTTTTGCAGATGCATGAAATCATCGCAGGTGTATTTGCTGAATTCGGGGTTTTCCAATAGTTGAATAAACCCCTTTTCAAAATTGGCTTTTTCAGTTGCAAATCCTTTTACTTTTTTTCTTCCAACTGCGGTGATTGCATAAATTTTTTTTTTCCTTCCTGAAGAATCAATGCTTTTTACTTCAATTAATTTTTCCTTTTTCAATTCCTCGAGTGCAGGATACAAAGAGCCTGGAGTTGGTTTCCATAGGTTCATGCATTGGCCTCCAATGCTCTGCATTAATAAGTAACCGTGCATTGGTTTTTTTGCAAGTGCTTCAAGGACCAGTTGTTTCAATTGCCCCTTAAAAAATTCGGAGTGTGAAACATTTATTCACTTCCTTTTCTCAATGCATCAACAGGATCAAGCATTGCCGCCCTTCTTGCAGGATAAACTCCGGAAGCAATTCCCACAAACATTGAAAATGCAAGTGCCCCTATTATCAGCAAGAAATCTATTCTTACGCTCAATGCAAAGCCAGTTGCACCGGCAATTACTCCGACCAAAAAAGCCAGGCCATAACCCAAGGCAACTCCGATTGCACCGCCAAACAATCCAATCAGGCCGGCTTCAACAATAAAAATTGAAAGTATTAATCCATTTGTTGCGCCAATTGCCTTCATAACGCCAATTTCAGATGTTCTTTCCATTACGGACATTATCATTGTGTTCATTATTCCAATGCCGCCAACAAACAGGGAAATGCTTGCAATTCCAACAATGAACAATTGAACCAAACCAAGAACCTGGTTTATGCTTTCAAGAACCTGGGCACTGGTAGTAACGGCAAATGTTTTCTGGTCCTTGCCGTATTTTTGTTCAAAAATCCTTTCAATTTTTCTCTGAACAGCATCAACATCTTCTTTCTTTTTTGTTGTAACAAGCATGAACATTGGCTTTGAATCCGCAAAAACCTGCTTGTAAACAGTTTCATTGATAAAAATCGTGGTATTGGTATTTGGGCCTCCGCCAAAAGACTGGCTTGATTCCTGCGAAATTGCAATAATCCTGAAGCTTTTGCCATTAAGCATAATGTTGCTTCTCAGCCTTATCTCCTTGTCAAATGTTTTTTTTGCAAGGCTATAGCCGACAATTGCAACATAACCATCAGAGCTTTTAATTTCCCTGCCCTCCCCTATTTTCAGGAAACCTGTTTTTGCAAGGTCCTTAACCTCATTCGGATTATAACCAATCACTGAAACGCTTTTTTTTTCATTGTCAAATTCAATTGTCGCTGAAGTCATTAAAGGGGCAAAAGCCTGTGACACTTCGGGAATGCGCTTGATTTTGCTTATTTCGGCATCCTGAAGATATTCAATTGCAAGCCCGCTTTCACCGCTGAAAGAGCCCGAAGGCGCAACAAAAATAGTATTTGAGCCAAGCTTTTCAAACTGGTCCACAACAGCATTGTTAAGGCCGTCACCAAGCGCAACAAAAGTGACAATTGCAGCAATCCCGATTATTACCCCGAGAATAGTGAGATATGTCCTTAGGCCCTGATGGCTAAGATTGTCAACTGCAACTTCAATTACTTCAATACCGCCCTGCATTTGTCTCAGCCTCAAAAAGAAAAGAATTAGCCGCTGTTAGGCGGCTTTTTGATTTATTTTTTTTGCTTTCTGCCGCGCCTTCTCAAAAAGAAAAAAGCAGCGATTATTACAATCACTATGACTGCAATCGGCAGTATTGGCAGTCCAGAGCCATTGCCGTCTGCAGCTGCTTCCTGTGCAGAATAAATCTTTACAGGGACAACTTTTATCAAATTATGGGATTCGCCGAAATTGTCCTTGTATGTTATGTTCAAAGTGAGGTTATGCATTCCCAAAGCAGCATCCTTGTTTATTTCTGTTTCGAGAGTAATAGAATCAAAGTCGTCTGATTCAAGGGAACCTACAAAAAAACTGTTCTTCTTGATTGTTGCAAAATCAGAATCAACAGCAACCTGAAGAACATGGGCTTTCCCCTCTCCTGAATTATAGATGTCTATTGTTATTTCTGATTTTGCCCCCGGAATTGGCACTGGGCTTTCCTCAGAAACAACAACTCTAATGTCTGCTTCATCAGAAACCTTTAATCCAATGTAATCTGTTTTTGTATATTCTGTCTTGTTCTCATCCAAAAAAGTAATTTTTATTGGAATGTAATATGCTTTTGGATCAGAACCAGGATTCACCATTATTTTCAGCTTTACGCTTGCTGTTTCATTAGCCCCAAGTTCCGGCAGATATGCAAAAGCAGTTCCCAAAGGAACAACAACTCTTTCAACAACAACTCCTGTGCTTGTAACGCTCCTGTCCTCTGCAGGGCCTACTGAAAGATTATATGCCTTGCTGCTTCCTGTGTTCTTTATTGTGAGAGTCAAATCAGTCGGGGTTCCAATGGTTGTTGAATCAGGAGTCACTGAAACAATCTGCAGGCTTGGCTTTCTGCTCAGTACTTTTATTGCAATAGGGACAGACTGCCTTGTTTTTCCTTCATCACCGGTAAGGGCATAAATTGTATAAGTGCCATCCAATGCATTAGGATCAACAAGAATCCTGTATCTTGCAACTGCAGTTTTGTATGGTTCAATTGTTCCAAGCTGCCTTGTGCCGTCATCCCCTGTTTCAAAAGAAAAAGGGTATGTTGTAGCGGCTTCGTCTGTTTTAAGCTTGAGCAAAACCAAGGCATCTTTTGACTGGTCAACAGACTGGTTAGT
>JAGVNX010000042.1 GCA_020053055.1 Candidatus Iainarchaeum sp. | reverse complement strand
CGAGCTCGGGTACGACAACCCCAAGCCAACAGGCGCAGGGGTTGGCGGGGGAGCGAGGCGCAAGGGGGTCATAGGGGGACAAAACCCCCTATCCTATTTCAAAATAAGCCTTGGAAAATAAGGCTTTTGGCTTTGCAAAAATTAATCCTGTTTTTTTCCAAGCAAAAATTTGCAAGCCAATATTTTGTAGCAAATTGTTGCAGCCAAAAAATCCGGTGCATGCAGCCCTTTGATTGGCATTAGTTCAACAACATCTGCTGAAACAACATTTTTCTTTTTAAACAACAGGCAGAGCAATTCAAGCAATTGTTTGCAGTTGATTCCGCTTGGAACAGGGGTTCCAGTGCTTGGCATTATTGCAGGGTCAAGGGCATCCAAATCAAGAGTCAAATAAACATTTTCTTTGCAGGCAGAAACAATTTTTTTTGCATCAAAATCTGGCAGAAAAAAAACATTTTTGATTTTATTTTTTTGAATGAAATCAATTTCTTCAGAGCTGATGCTTCTGATGCCTGCCTGAACGCAATCAAATTTTTCCCTTGCTCTTCTCATTACATCGGCATGGTTAAATTTGCTGTCAAGATAATTGTCACGCAAATCAGCATGGGCATCCAATTGCAGAACAGTGAGTTCGTTGCGTGCAAATTTTTTTGAAAGCGCTTCAAAGGCGCCGATGCTTACTGAATGGTCTCCGCCGAGCATTAAAACAAATTTTTTATTTTCAAGAAGATTATTGAATGCTTGGAAAATTGTTTTCAATGCAGAATCAGTGCCATTGCCCAACTCAAGGTCTTTTGCAGTAAAACAAGAAAATTTTTTGCATGGTTCAGAGCCGAATTCCAAGTCAAAATATTCAAGCTCCCTTGAGGCATTAATAATTGCTTCCGGCCCGTTTGCAGTTCCTGCCATATACGAAATTCCGCCTTCAAAAGGAGCAGGCAAAACAACTGCTTCGGCTTTTTCAAACTCAGATTCCAAATCTAAAAAAGAAAAATCCCTTTTATTAAAAGCCATTTTAATCAATAAAAAAATGCATAAAATAGGTTAAAAAATCAATTGGCATTAAAGAATAATTGGTTTCCTAAAAAGCGCAGTGTGCATTTAATGGCCTTTGAATTAATGCTAACGTGTGCAATTCGCAATTTTCTAGTTTTGGTTTGTATGAATGCTATTGAAATAAAGCAGTTGACAAAAAAGTTTGGTGATTTTACTGCAGTGGACAGCATAAGCCTTGAAATAAAACAGGGTGAACTTTTTGGCTTGCTGGGCCCGAATGGCGCGGGAAAAACAACAATTATTTCAATGCTTTCAACAATTTTAAAGCCAACATCCGGCTCTGCGCTTGTCTGGAAGAAGGATATTGTCAAGGCAAAGGATGCTGTAAGGCATTCAATTGGAATTGTTTTTCAGGACCCGAGCCTTGATGATGAATTGACTGGCTTTGAAAATCTGGATTTTCACGGCAGAATGTATGGAATGGCAGAACAATTGAGAAAAGAGCGCATTGCAGAAGTTTTGAAGCTTGTAGAGCTTGAAGAAAAGGCAAAAGCGCTTGTAAAAACGTATTCAGGCGGAATGAAACGCAGGCTTGAAATTGCACGCGGCTTAATGCACAAGCCAAAGGTTCTTTTTCTTGATGAGCCGACAATTGGCCTTGACCCCCAGACAAGAAGAAAACTCTGGGAATACATTAAAAATTTTAACAAGAAAGACGGAGTCACTGTTATTCTTACTACCCATTATATGGATGAAGCTGATTTTTTGTGCGACAGGATTGCAATAATTGACAATGGCAAAATAATGGCGTTAGATACGCCTGAAAAACTAAAACAGGTTATTGGCGGAGATGTCATTACAATGGGCGTTTCAAAACAGGAAGAATTCAAAAAGATTTTGGAAAAAAATCCCTGCGTAAAAGAAATCAAGGTTTTTGATTCAATGCTGAACATTGCTGTTGAAAACGGAAGCACCTGTGTTCCAAAGCTTATTGCGCTTGCGCAGAAAAACAACATTGAAGTCGATTCAGTAATGCTCAAACGCCCTTCTCTCGAGGATGTTTTTATCCATTACACCGGGAGAAGCATCCGCGAACAGGAATCTGACGGAAAAGACAAAGCCAGAATAATGATGAAAATTCATGGGAGCGGAAGATAATGGCTCTTGCCGCAATTTTTACTTTATGGCTGCGCGAAATGAAGCGCTTTTCCCGGGCAAAGTCACGCATTATTGGAAATCTTTCAATGCCATTTATCTGGCTTGTAATAATGGGAATAGGATTAAGTTCAAGCATTGTAATCCCAGGCATGCCCGAGGATTATTTTTCTTTTATCGGGCCGGGAGTAATAGGAATGACTCTTTTGTTTTCCTCAATTTTTTCAGGCATATCAGTTATCTGGGAAAAACAATTCGGCTTCTTAAAAGAAATTCTGGTTGCCCCTGTTTCAAGAACAACAATTGTTTTTGGAAAAATTTTTGGAAGCGTGACAATTTCAATGTTTAACGGAATATTGATTTTAATAATCGCAATTTTGCTTGGAGCAGTTTCGCTTTCGCATCTTGGAATAGTGCCGATTATTCTTGCAGTTGTTTTCATGGCACTAATCTGCTTTGCTTTTGTTGCGCTTGGCCTTGCAATTGCCTCAAAACTGAATAACATGGAAGGCTTTCAAATGATAATGAGCTTTTTAGTAATGCCGGTGTTTTTTCTCTCTGGGGCTTTTTTTCCAATGACTAATGTTCCAATCTGGATGAAAGGCCTTGCTTACATAGACCCGTTGTATTATGGAGTTGACGGCCTGCGGGGGGCACTAATCGGAATTTCGGAAATGCCCTTGCTTGTGGATATTGGCGTTTTATTGGCTTTTGACATTGCAATGCTCTTGCTTGCAAGCTATTTGTTCAACAAAATGGGGGAATAAAAATAGTTTATTTCAGCAAACTTTTTCCATTTTGCATTATTGTTCTTCCATCAACAATTATTGTGGGCTTTCTTAAAATGGCATCATTGTGCACATTGCTTTCCCATTTTGCCCCGGTATCGGCTCCCTCTGGGTCTCCGAAAGCCACATGCACTCCGACAGATTTTTCATCAGCCAAATCATTTCCAATCAGCCTTTGTATTGCAACATTTGTTCCCAAGCCAAGTTCTCCAATTCTGTTTGCGTTTGCATCAGCAGAAATTGCACGCAAAAACCTTTGTTTTAACGCGGGGTTTTTGCATTGCACGCTTTCTTTTACAGCTCTTCCGTTTCTTATCTGGACTGTAATCGGTGTTCTGTTTAAAACGCCAACATTGTTCATTACTCCATCAAGCACAAGGATTCCGTTTGCTGCCATTGGGCTTGTAAAAACTTCGCCCGCTGGCAAGTTTCCCCAATATGTTTTGCTTATTATGCCATTATCCTGAACCCATCTGAGATTCCTGCTTATTCCAAAGCTAATGTTTGTCCCATTAGGAGTCCTTACAGTTACAGTTCTTGCATTATTTACTGCGTCAAAGGTTTTTCTTGTAAAAGCAAGCATTCTTTTTGAATTGGCAGTCAAAACCTGCCTTGTTACTTTTGGAACCAGGCCATACATCATTGCCAAACGCGTGCCGCGCCTTTTGTTTGTATAGCCCTTTTCAGCCTGCGCTATTACAACATCAGCCATTTTTTCAAGCCGGTTTGCTCTGTCCTGTGCGGAAAAAACAACTGCATGCGCTCTTGATGCCTGTGCAATCACATTTCTTGTTGTTCTGTCCATTTTTGCAGCAGGAGTTGTTGAAACAATTCCAAGTTCTTGCGTTTGAATTCCTCTTCTTCTGAATTCTGAAGCAGCCTGCCTGCCAAATCTTGCATTTGTCCTGTCATAAAAAACAGTTGCTGTTCTTACAGGGCTTTTTCTTTGGAAGCCTTCTCCAAGAGCCCTTGCCCTTGCAAGATGCTTAACAGTTTGATAAGCAGCAAAACCTTGGGGATTTCTGTTAATTGAAGCCTGCTGTTTTCTCAAAAGCATTCTTCTTCTTGCAATCCAATGCGCTGAAGGCATGCTGTAATATTGCTAAAACTTATTTTTAATGCCTTCTGCGATACGATTTTAAATAAAGGTTTTAAATGTTTTAAACCTATTAATTTAACCTTTTAGAAGGCTGTTTTTTTCCAAAAGTATAAGCCAGCTGGCTGCAGTTATTTTTGTTTTTTTGTTATTGCTTCCAGTTCTTGTTTTAGGTCGTCTGTGGAGTATTGTGATTTGTATCCTTGGCATATCAGGTATTGTTCCATTTCCCAAATTGTCAGGTTTGCTTTTTGCGCTGCTTTGCTTATTGTTGTTTTGCCTGTTTTGTATTCTTCCGCTGCTTTTCTTTTTGAATAACTGCCGTAACCTTCTTCCAAAAGCAGCCTTATTGCCATTGACCTGTCCAGGCTTTCTTCTTTGCTTACTGTTTCAACTTTGCTGCGCATTTTGTTATCTAATCTTATGCCAATTGCTTGTGCTTGTTCACTCATTTTTTTCCACCTCCAAGAGAATTCTGTCGATTATTTCAGGGCTAAACCAGCCGATTTTTTTTAGTTTCTGGAGAGCTTGTTTTATTTTTTCCGCGTTGATGATTTTTTTTTGGTATAGCGCTAGGATTATTGCGGGAGTTCCGATAAGGCTTATGCCGAGTATTTCTTTTTTCTTTCTCACGTTGTCATCATCTGTAGCCAAAAAATCTGCTTTCTCCTGCCAATAAAGCGCCAGTGCCTCTGCTTCGCCGCCAAAAACATTGAACTGGTTAGCTTTTTTTACCAAGCCTTTTTTCAAAACATTTTTCGTTTTAATAGTTCCATTACGGACTAGTTCTTCAATCAAAAAAGCATCCTCAAAGCCCCTTTGCTTTCCAATTTTTACAGTTTCTTCAAAAACCAGTTCCGGAATCTTAACTCTGCCAAAAAAATTGCAACTGCTTTCCAGCAAAGTTATTTTGGCCAAATGAATCAAAATCATGGAATCCTTAACAACCAAAGACATATGTAATACAATGTGCACAATGTAATATAAATGCATCCGCCAAATTCTTTTTTGGTGATTGTTTATGCAGGCATTCAGCTTTTTCAAAATTCGCAACTCTTTTAAATAACGTTTTCCTTTTTTTTATTGGTTTGCATGAAGCTTTTTGTTGTTGGGGATGTTTGCCTTGATGTTTTGTGCAGCATCAGGGAGCGCGCTGCTTTGGGAGAAGAAAAGCATATTGACAATTTGGCTTTTTCTCTTGGGGGAAATGCAGCGAATTTTGCTTTTGCTGCTGCAAAGCTTGGCCTGAAGACAGGATTGGTCAGTGTAATTGGAAAAGATTTTGCAACCGGTTTTTTAAAACAGCAATTAAAGTCAGCAGGAGTAAAATTGCACTTCAAAGAAGCCCAGATTCAAAATTCTTATTCAGTTCATCTTGTTGAAAAAAACGGCCAGCGTTTTTCATATTCGGCTTACAAGACTTTGGAAATTTTTTTTTCAAAAGATGTTGAAAAATTATTGCTGCCCAAGCTTGGTTCAGGAGACATTGTTTTTTTTGGAGGTTATTTTCACATTCCTTCCATGCATTCTGGCTTTTCACGATTGTTAAAAAAAATCCGCGATAAAGGCTGTTTGGTTGGATTTGACTTGAATTTTGACGAATTTGGAAAATGGAAAATTTTTGATTTTTTGCCTTTAATTGATTTTTTGTTTTTAAACGATTTGGAATTAAAATGCCTTACAAGAAAACAAAAAGAGAAAGAAGCCACAGAACTGCTTTTTTCAAAGGGCGCTTCAAGCATTATCCTGAAAAAAGGCGCAAAAGGAAGCGCTTTTTTTTCAAATGGTTTTTCCTGCAGGGCGAGTGCGGTTAAAACGCGTGCTGTTGACACTACTGGCGCGGGAGATATTTTCAATGCAGCTTTTTTGAAGGCATTCTTTGAAGGAAAAGATGCAAAAAAATGCCTGTGTTTTGCAAATTTTGTTGCTGCAAAAAAAGTTGAAAAGCACGGATTGTTTGTCCCGTCCCAAAGCATTTTAAAAAAGAAATTACAATAATTAATAAATTTTTTTGGTGATTTTTTGGAATTAATTGAAAAGGCAAGAACAGAAGCTGTCAAAGTTGTAAAGCGATGCATTACTCCGCATGGCTTGTTTGCTTCCGGCACTTCAAAGGGCTATACTTCTGTCTGGGCAAGAGACAGCATGATTACGCTAATCGGAGCCTGCAATGAAAAAGACCCTGCAATAAAAAAAGTTTTTGCAGCCACTCTTGAAACTCTTGCAAAACACCAGTGCAATGACGGCCAGATTCCTAATTGCGTTGACTTGTTTGACAAAAAAAGAAAGCCCCAGGTTACTTTTGCGACTCTCGATTCAAGCAACTGGTTTTTGCTGGGAGAAATCGCGTTTTCCAGGGCATACAATGACAAAAGCCTTTTGAAAAAGCACAAGCAGAATATTTTAAGTGCATTTCAATGGCTGGCTAGTCAGGATTCCGGAGAAGACGGCTTGCCAGAACAGCAGCCAACTTCGGATTGGCAGGATGCTTTTCCGCATAATTACGGCCATGTTTTAAACACGCAGGCCTTGTATTTTGCAGCATTAAAAAATTTTAGAAAAAGCAAAAAAGCAAAAATCGTGAAAAATCTTGTTAATAATGGCATAAGAATCCCGAATTTTTTTGACCATCATACGGGATTTTTTGCGCCTTATGTCTGGAAAGACCATGCAGGCATAATTGAGAAAGGCAATTGGTTTGATTCACTGGCAAACTGCCTTGCAATTGCATTCGGGCTTGCAGAAACCCAGCACGCGGAAAGAATTCTTCACCACATTGACAAATTCAAAATCAACAGGCCTTACCCGATAAAAACAATTTTTCCGCCAATTGCAAAAAAATCCGAATTCTGGCACAAATACTTTTCAAAATGCGATGCAAGAAAAGCATTCATGTACCTTAACGGCGGAATCTGGCCAATGATTGGCGGCTTTTACATTGCAGCGCTTGTAAAGCAAAAAGAATTTAAAAAAGCAGGAGAAGAGCTTGAAAAGCTTGCAATTGCAAACAAAAATGGAAAAGAAAAAGAATGGGAATTCAATGAATGGCTGGACGGAAAAAAAGGCCAGCCCAGAGGGGGAGTTTACCAGGCTTGGAGCGCAGGCTCATACTTGTTTGCATACCACTGCGTGAAAAAAAAGAAAATTGTGTTATTTGAATAATAGTTTTTTTTATGCCAAGAAAAATGAGGCCGCAAAGGCTCGAAAGAATAAAAAAAGTAGTGGAAGGCAGGATTGATTCCGTGTGGCTGATTCTTGTAAATTTCAAAAAAGACTTTCCAGATTCACAGATTAAATTGCATTATGAAACTGTTCATGCTGCAGTTACAGGAAGGCAAACCAATTGGGCTGCAATAGCTCCCTCAATAACGTTCTTGAAAGCACTTGTTGAAAGAGAGCAGATTTTTAACACTGCATGGGATAAGTGCATTAGAAGCAGGGAAAATTGGCTTGCTGAAGATCTTACGTACGCCAAACAAATAGTAATCGCAATCAAGGCACGGCATTCAATAATCTCGGAACTGCTTGCAAGAACAAAACATAGGAAACAAATAGAATCAAATTAAATTAAAAAAAATTTTTATTCAAAGAAAAGAAAATTGTGTTATTCTAATAAAAAATTTATTTTTTTTCTAATACAAATTTTGGCATTTTTTCTGGCTTTTTCAAGCCAGTTTTTTTTAATTCCGCCCTTGTCTGTTCTGTTATCAATCCTGCTTTAAACCAGGAATCAATAATCAGGCAATCGGCTTGATTTCTCACTTTTTCTAGCAGCGGTTCCAACATTTCTCTTGGAATGAATTCAAATGGAATTTTTATTCTTGTAAGTTCTGCAGCAATATAATGCTGGCCCATCATACGCCCCCAAACGAATATTTCCCTTGCGTGCAATCTTGACGGCAAAAAATTCGCATTGCAGGCAGCCTTAAACATTTCTGCTGCAGTGAAACTGGTATTGTCGTGCAAAAAAACTGAACCACTAGTGTTGTCTACGCCGGCAAATTGATTTCTAAATTCCCTTTTGGACCTTGCCATAAAATCTCTTATTGTTTTTATCCGCCTAACTGTTCTTTCTTGTTGTCTACGGCGCAAAGGGATTAAGCGGCGATTCATAATAAACTCCAATTTTTTTAACCAGGTTTTATTCCAATCCGAGTTTTTTTTGTATCAGGCCGTGCATGTTTTTTGCAACTGTTTTGTAGGCAAATTTTTCTATTGCCCATTTTCTTGCGTTTTCACCGATTTTTTCGCAAAATTTTTCTTCTGTAAAAAGCTTTAAAATGTATTTTGCGATTTCCTCGTGGTTTGCCCTGTAAGCAAAGGTTTTTGGCTCGGGAAATTGCACAATCATTTTTTTTGGAAAACCCATCCAGGAATAAGCCCATTCTTCCGAAAGCTTGACTTCGGAGGCAACGCTTGCCAAAAAACCGGTTTTGTTGTGGACAATAGTGTCCCTGAAAGCCATTGCATTTGTTGCAATAACGGGCTTTCCACAAGCCTGTGCCTCTACCTGAATCATTCCAAATCCTTCCAGCCTGCTTGGCGCAGCATAAATATCTGCACAATTAATAAGGTAAGGCATGAACTCGCTTGAACAGCCATGGTCCAAAAAAATTATTTTTTCCCTGTCCAATCCAAGCTCTTCAATCAAGCCCAATTCAAACCGCCTGTGGTCAGAAGCGCTTGGGCTCGGCCAGGTTTTGCCGACATATTTCCAATTTTTGAATTCCTTGTCAACAATTGCAAGCGCTTTCAAAACTTCCTGAAAGCCTTTGCTTGTAGTATCCCCGCCTGCAGTCAAAATCATTTTTTCACCAGGCTTTACCCCAATCATTTCCCTTAAGCCGGAAACAAGGGGATTTGTTTTTGGAATAGGCTTGAACAATTCAGTGTCAATTCCAATCGGAATCACTTCAATATTTTTTCCGCTCAAACCGTCCCGCATATAAGTTTCTTTTACCCAATGGCTTGTTGCAAGCATCAAAGGCAGGCTTTCCAGTTCCTCGTGGTAATTTGCAACCCAGCCGTCAGCAACAAACCAGGGAACAGGAGTAACGCCAAATTTTTTTGGATGGTCCACTAAATGCGGAACATTTCCCCAAAAGCCAACGCCAATTGCGACATCAGGCTTGAAAGACTTGTAAGCCCATTCTTTTTGAAATTCAGACCTGCCATTGCAGGGCATTGCTTCAAAATTATTTTCAAGCAGGCCCTTGTACAAATAGTGCCCCTGAAGGCTTAATCCGTCAGGCTGCGGCGGGTGCTCATAAAGAACAAGGCTTTTCATTCAAAATTCACTTTCCTGAAAGCTTCAATTGCAGTGCAATACTGCACATCAGGCGAATCAAAAGCATAACCATAAATTTCAGCAACAATTTTTCTTTTTTCCAAAAGTTCTTTTTTTGAGAGAAAAATTTTTTTTGTTGCATTTTCACTAGGAACAAGCTCGTGCAAATTTCCTTTTTTGTACGCAAAAACAAAAAGCTTTTTGCACAACAATTTTTTTTCTTTTGCAAGAGCCAAAACTGCTTTGTGAGTGTCCTTGTGCCTGATGTGCCCATACTCCCCGTTCTCTCCGTGAGTGAAAACAAAATCAAATTTTTGCTTTTCAAACGGGACAAGAAGTTTTTGCACTTCCTGATTGCCAACAGGCCCAAGCAAAGTGTCTTCCAAATCAAAAATCACGCTTTCCGCATTGTAAATTTTGCACACGTTTTCAAACTTTGGCTTTCTGTCAGCATCAGACGCCCTGCACATGGAAACAATTGTCCAGCTCCAATTTTTTTTCCTCTGCAAAAGGTTGCCTGCCCAAATTGTTTCATCGTCAGGATGCGCTACAACCATCAAAGCCTTAACCATCAAACCAATCCGTGCACGCGCGCATAAAGTTTTTTGAGTGCAAAAAAGATTTAAAGCGAACGCAATCGCGCGCAGCAGCGCCTAACTGCGCGATTTGCCCAATCGCAAGTTTCTTAATTTCTTTTTCAGCTTATTTTTTAATGCTGAAGCTAATCCAGTTCAGGCAAACACCCGGATTCTGCGGACCAGCTTCATTGAAAATCGTTTTAGATTATTTTGGAATAAAAAAATCCGAGAAAGAATTAGCGCGGCTGGCAGGATGCACAAAAGAACAAGGAGCTTCCTCAAAAGGAATCCTAAAAGCAGCGAAAGCCCTCGGCTTTAACGGTTTCATAAAAGATTTTGCTGGTTTTTCAGGCATAAAAAAACTTGTTTTGGAAAAAAAAATTCCTGTAATTGTCAACTGGTTTTCAATTGATGAAGGCCATTATTCTGTTGTTGCCGGAATCAACGCAAAAAAAATTTTTTTGCAGGATCCGGAGCTGGGGCATTTAAGGCCAATGAAACTTGAATCATTCAAAAGAACCTGGTTTGATTTTCACGGCAAATTCCCAAAAACAAAAAAAAGCTTTGTGCTCAGGCGCATGATTGTT
>JAGVNX010000011.1 GCA_020053055.1 Candidatus Iainarchaeum sp. | reverse complement strand
ATTTTGCGCCATTTTTCGAAATCAGTTCCATATAGTCCCATATTTTTCAATTGGACTTTTTTCCGAATTAGTCTCACATAGTCTCATAAGATTTTTTCAGCGCACTGCCCTTTTTTGGAGCTTCTTTTGAGGTAAACAAGGAGAAATCTTGCTTATTTGGGCTATTGGTTGTTTGAGACTGCTTCGCTTTTTTCAATGGGATTTTCCGCGCTGGTCTCTTGTTTTTTTGCTTTTGTGAGCAGCCAGGAAAGGCCGCTTTGTTTTAACTGGTTTTTTTGTTCATAATCCAGTTTGTAAACTGGTTGTTTTCCATTGCTGACTTGTTCAATTATGCCAGTTTCTTCAAGGTATTCAATAAATAGCGGAATGATTCCTCTGTCTGTTGTTTGCAGGAATTCACGGCAAGCAAGTTTTAAGGGAGTGTAAGGAATTTGTAGTATTCCATTGTCTTCTAACTTTTCTGTGAACTTGATTGCTTCTTTTCTAATGTCTACCACACACACCACCACACAGTCTTTACTGTATTCTCTCTTATTTTCTCTAAATTTAATTTTGTTATGTATTCAAAATTATTATTGAATTGGTAATATGAATCGGTTCCTACTTTTGAGTTAGCTTCTGAATGCAATTGCCTCGGCTTTAATTTTTTTCTTTTGAAAACTTGTTCCAGAAATTGTGTGTGTTGTGTGGTGCTGGTTTTTTGTGTGTTCATTGTGTTTCCTCTTTGTTTTCTTTTTGAATTTTTTCTTGTGCTGCTAAGGAAAAAAATCTTGATAAGGGCAATTTTGTTTTTGTACAATAATCTTTGAATTGTGCCAATAATTCTGTGTGGATTGTTATTGTTGTTGCTTTATAGTTTCGCGCCATTGGCATCCGCCTCCTTTTGTAATTTTTCCAAAAATTCTTTGTCAGTAATAGCAAGCAGATACGGCCTGCTGATTAGCTCCTCGAATTCTTTTGGAGTAACTATTGGCCTGCCGCATTTTTGACAGCTATTCATTCTGTATCCCTCCAATTAATGGTAAATAATTAGCGCATAAGGGGGGAGTTATTAAAGGCCCTAACCATAATGGTTAAAACTATTTATTGAAACAATATTGAAATATGACGGGAAAAGAAACAGGCACAATTTTGAACAATAATCAAAGGAGTTTTCTTAAGAAGCGGGCGTTTAAGCACAGCAATCCTACAAAATTGAAAAAGGATTTGGCTAAAATTTGGGCAGAAATGCCTGAAAGGCTTCACAAGTTTTTTTCTGATTTTGAAACATTGTATCTCAATTATCCCTGCACTTCAAACGAAGAGTATGCAAAAAAATTGGAAATTTCCAATGTTTTCAGCCAAAGAATTTCTGATATTTTTTCAAGAATCGCTTCAATTGAAATCAAAATTCCTGAAGTGCAAGAGCAATTCGATAAACAAAGGGCTGAGCAGTTCAATAGTTCCATGGATTATGTTCAGGCACAAGTTCAATTGATTCGCCAGCTCCGCGAACAGTTTGAAAAGCCAAGGTTTAAACAAGAAAAAGAAATGTTAATCCGGCTTTATAGAGAAGACAGCAAATTGAGAATGATGGAAAAAGCGCCATTCATTCCGCTTGATCGTTCTTATTCCCGAAACATTTTGTCCGCTTTATTCAATTATGAGCTGATTGTGCTTGATTCCAGAAACCCATTTCCGGGGAAAGAATCTTGGGACAGAGTCTTGTTAACAGAAAAAGGCAGAAGACTGGTTTGGGCCTTTGGCAAAAATTACGTTGGATTAACAAGCCCAGAACAACAAGAAAAATTTGCAAAGCAAATAGAAAAGATTGAAGAAAAGAGAAAATTAAAACAGGGAGAAAAATGAAGAAAAAATTTTCTTTGGAAAATTTTGAAGAATTGTTTGGCGGGCAATTCCTTGAAAGAGGCGAAGAGTATTATAACGAAGGCCTTGTGAAAAAAGTTTTGCGAAACAAGAACCTTGTAACTGCAAGAGTCCAGGGAAACCATTTGTATACTGTAAAAGTAAATTTGTCTAATGGTGAAATGACTTGCACTTGCCCGTGTGATTTTAATTGCAAGCACATGGCAGCAGTGTTGTATGCCTTGAGGGCGAATAAGGCGAGCAACATGGAAAAGCTTTTTCTTCCGCTTCTGAGCAAGTCAAAGCAAGAGCTTGAGGAAATAATTCAAAAAATGGTTTTTGAAAATCCCGAGCTTGCAATTTATATTAATCCTGACAATTCAAACTTGGAAAAAGAAATAAAACAATTCTGGCCAGGGAGCGATGAAACCACTTTTCAAACAAAAGCAGAAAGATTGCACGAATTAATAACAAAAAAGCCCAATCCATTGGAATTGGAATTAAAGTTTTTCAAAAAACTATTTCAAATTTTCGACCACTTTGGCGAGGATGAACGCGTGGAAAACATAATGTTCAAAGTGTTGGATAAAATAAATAGGGAATCAAAAAAGCCAGAAAATAAAGCGAAGAGAAAAAAAATAATCAAAGAAATTAAAGAACTGGTTAAAGAGTATGATTGGTTTTTGGATTCATTCAGGTGACAAAAATGAAAAAATTGTTTCCTTCTTTTGCCAATCCAGATACTTGGCGCAACAATATTTTTGAAACCACTACTAAAGAACAATGGCAGAGGATCCGAGAAAAAATTTTGAAAAGAGACAACTTTGTCTGCCAGTACTGCGGCTTCAAAGCTGACAAATGGCAAATAGTTCACCACATAGACGGCAACCCAAACAACAATCAAGAAGCAAATTTAATGGTTGTTTGCCAAATGTGCAATTTGGTTGAACATGCTGGAATGGGTTGCATACTCCAAGGAATTGTTGACTTATACAAAAAATCAGAATTCACTCAAAACGAGGTTATTATCAAAACCCGCGAAATGCGCGCAAACGGAAAAACTGATGAAAAAATAATCAGAGAGCTTGGCTTGGAAGAAAAAGCTGAATTTCAACAGGATTACAATTACCTAAAACCATTGTTTGGATTTGTTACTTCAAGAAAAGCCAGCGACTACAAAACAAATATTGCTTTGGAGTATGAATACGAAATAATAAGAAAGCAAAAACCAGCTAATCGCCAGCAAACAAAAATAGGCGAATACAGTAAACTTTAATCCAATCCTTGGAAGAGCCTTTTAAAAAACCTGTCTTCCAAAGGAGTATTCAGTTTCAGGAAGGACAGTTAACCGTATTAAAAGGAATGACGCCCTGGCCGGGAATCGGACCCGGGTCACAGCCTATCAGCATGCCCAAAAGAAATAAACCTTAACTGGGTTTTCTCTTTTGGGTCACCCGACTTTTCTCTTTTTTAAAAAGAGAAAAGGTGGGTCGACAGGGCCGCATCCTAACCGCTAGACTACCAGGGCATTTGCGCTTTTATTAATTGGGCGTTGGGAATTTTTTTAAACCAATTCTTTTTTGCTTTTTTGGCTAAAAAATAGGAAAAGGGAGGAAAAAGAGCTTTGGGCTCTTTCCCGGCCATCAATTAATTTTAATGTTTTTTGATTTTGGCGGATTTTTTTCGCTTTAGCGAAAATTTATTTTTTACAATGCCAGGCAGCATACTTATTTTCTGTTTCTTTGCCTGGCTTTGCACCAAGGTTTTTCTTGAAATAAGAAAAGGCTTTTTTTTTACTTTCCCGCCAATTTTTTTCCTTTTACGTGTACCCAGAGCTTTTTTGTCATTTCGCTTGGCGCTATTGGTGCAGTGCCGAAGACTTTTTCCATTGTGTCTGCGTCTCCCTTGAAGCAGATTGAATATCCTCCGAACGGTTTTTTTGCTGGCATATTTTATACCTCCATTTTTTAATTTAAAATTTTTTTTTATTATTGCATTATTTTTGCAATTATAATTCCTGCAATAACCATGTAAATCAAAGGCCCTGCTATTGAGTTTATTGTGAATCCAATTGGATAGTTCATGCTTGAAAAAACAATGAAAGCCGATGGAATGCTTGCTACAATCCATGCAATCAATCCGAGGCTTGTGCCTTGTTGCATTGTTGTCCCTGAGAACGCTTTTCTTGTTTTTGCATAAAGAATCGCGACAGTGAAAGAAATTACAAACGGATACAAAAAGAAAAGCGCCATTATCGGGTCATTGATTGTGCGCATTCCATCCAGTTTCATTATATCATATCCAAATGCTGCCTGGAAAAGCATTGAAAATAACATTGAAATAATTAAAATTGCAATTCCGCCGAGAATTCCGGCTAAAATAATTTTTACAATTTTCATAGCCCACACTTTTTACGAGGTAAATTCCGTAATTATTGAGGTTTAATCCTTTTTATTCCTTTTGTTTCCCGTCTATTTTGAACAATTCCATGAAAGGAAGTGTTTTCGGCGAATTCCTGCCAAAATCCGAAAGAATCTGCTCTCCTATGACAATGGCCCTGAAGCGTGCAATATTTTTTGCTGCAATGTCAAACTTTGTCCTCTTTGTCTGTGACAAATGCTTTTTGATTGACAAATCTTTTTTTTCCAAAGTTTTATCGCAGAATTCCACAATTGCATTGAATTCCTTGTGAGTGAATAATCCCCATGGGGTTTCATAATTCCAGATTTCAGGCTGTTTTTTGAGCCTTGCAATTGCTTCAAGAGCCAGTCTCCGCGAAAATTTGTGCGTTGGATGCGTGTCGTTCTCGTGGGGCAAAAAAACAATGTCAGGCTTTATTTTGTTGAATTGTGCCAGGATTTTTTGCTTGTCTTTTACAAAGCTTTTTTCCCCTTCGTCATAAAATCCAAGCTGCAGGAAAACAGGTTTTGTGCCGAGAATGGCTGCTTCTGCATTGCTTTCTCTCTGCCTTATTGCTGCTTTCTGTTCTTTTGTCTGGTTGTTCTTGACTGCCCTGTGCCCTGAAGTCATTACAAAAACAAAAACATTGTTGTGGTTTGCAAGCATTGAAAGCGTTGCGCCTGCTGCAATTGCTGAATCATCCGGATGCGGAGAAACGAAAATTATTCGTTTTTTTTTAGGCAAATTTTTTTCGGAAAAAATAGCAGTATTATTGTATTCAATAGACAAGGCATTTTCAAGCAGGAAACCTGCTTCTTCATTGCAATAAATTTCAACATTATTGTGTTTTTGCAGAATAGACGCAGGGGCTTTTTCGCTTGGTTTTCCAAGCATTTTTTTTATTGCCAGTGCTTTTTTCTTTCCAATTGCCATCAAAATGATTTTTTTTGCTTTCATTATTGTTGCCAGGCCCATTGTAATGGCTTGTTTTGGAACCCGCGCCTTGCTTTTGAAAAAGCGTGCGTTTGCCTGCCTTGTTGAGGCATCCAGATTCACGATTCTTGTGCTTGAATTGAAAGCAGAGCCTGGCTCGTTGAAGGCAATATGGCAGTTTTTCCCGATTCCAAGCAGTGCAATGTCAATTCCCCTTTTTTTTAAAAAAGCTTCCCGTTGTGCAGCTTCTTTTTTCAAGTCAATTGCTTTTCCATTGAACAAAAAAATATTTTTTTCGCTTGCGTTTACTTTATCCAAAAAATTTTTGCGCAAAAACCGCGCATATGATTGTGCATGGTTTTGCGGCAATCCTGCGTATTCGTCGAGATTGATAAAAACTGCTTTTGAGAAATCTATTTTTCCCTGTTCAAACTTTTCAACAAGCTCCTTGTATAATCCAAGCGGTGTTGAGCCGGTTGGCAATGCAATTATGCCCGCCGGTTTTTTTTGCAGTGCCTCTGCAATTTGCCCTGCAATGCTCTTGAAAATCAATTCCCGCGAGGAAACAAAAACCTTCATGCAAATCAAACAGATTAGGTGGTTTTTTCTTAAAAGGGTTTTGGTTCAAATGCAGAGGGTTTTTCCAGAACAATTATGCTTTCTCTTACTGTTCCGACTTTTATTGTCCTGCATCGCATGCAGTGGATGTTTCTTGCAACAATTTTTTGCACGAGCCTGAAGCCAAGTTTTTCCGCAATCTTGATTATTTCATCGTCGCTTTCAACTGTTTCATAGGGAAAACAGCCTCCGCCGATTATGATAACCGCTTTTCCACTGGGTTTTAATTCAAAAAAAATGTTTTTCATTGCTTTTTCCATGTCTTCAAAATAAGCTTTTGCAATTAATGGCAGGTTTGATTCGTAATCCCTGCCTGTGGGCGCATCTGCAATATGCGCCCTTAATTTTGTTTCCTGTGCATTGAAAAAAAGCCCGAGTTCCATTTTGTAAACGCTTGTGTATTCAATTTTGTTCAGGTAAGGCGGAGAGGTAATAACGCAGCCAACTGAATTTTCTTTTAGCTTTGTTATGCGGGCATCGGATTCAAAAATTTCTGGCTCCGGGCCTTCTTTTTGGGCTTGCTTCAAATCCAGAAGCATTTTTTTGATTTTTCCAAGCAATAATTTTTTTACTGGCATTTCAGGTTTTTTTTGTTTTCTCAGGGAGCCGCCTATTTTGATTACATTGGCAACCCTGCCTGTTGTGTCAATCAATGCGAGCAAAAAGAGTTTGCGTGCGCGCGAATCAGTTATTTCATTGCTTTTTTTGTAATAAAAATAAATGTCGTCCAGGTTTTTTTCCCTGAACAGGCGCCTTATCTGCTTGTTTGAAAATTTTCCAATCTGCATTGGCTCAAGCTTTGAAAATTCTTCCAATTGCTTTTCCAGTTCCAAAATTTTGTAATTCCTTGTTTTTGCTTCGGCTGCAAATGCTGCCAGCGGGCTTGCGTCAAAGCCGATGCTTTTCAATCCAAGCTGTTTTGCAGCAAGCATTGTTGTTCCAACCCCGCAAAACGGGTCAAGAATTGGCTCTTCCAATTTGAATTCTTCAATAAGCCATTCCACTAATTTTTTTGCATATCCTTCTTTGTAATAAAACCAGTTATGTATAGGTTCTTCCTTGTTTGGAATGAAAGTCACTAGTTCTGCCAGGTTGTTTGGAATCATAATTAAAAATTAGAATGCAATAAAAATAAAAATCAAAGAAAAAGCATTTTTTTTTGCCAAGCATGGCTGGCGGGTAAAATAAAAAGAAAAAGGAAAAAATTTGTTTATTCAACTATTTTTTTCCTTGTTTGCCGAGGCCTGCTTTATAAGCAAAGCCAAACCATGCAACCCCAATTATAACCAGGATTCCCATTGCAATGTTTCCGATTCCTGATTCAAGCCCAAAGAAACCAGTCGGAGTAATAACTGCCATTGTTGTTGGCGCTGGGCTTGTATCAATTCCCTGTTTTCCTGTTGTGTTGGGTGCGGGTGCTGGGCTTGGTTTTGGTTTTTCGGTTTCTGGCTGTGCTTGTGGAGTTTCAACAGGTTCAGTGCATTCTGCAATTTCCAAAGAATATATTGTTGAACTTGCAATGCCTTTTCTTGCATTGAAAGTGTATTTTCCAGCTTCTTTTGCAATAAACACTGCTTTTCCACTGCTGTCACTTGTCAGTTCTGCAATCTGGCTGTTATTTTTCATTACTGCTATTGTTGCGCCTGGCACTAAGTTGTTTGCAGGGTTGCGCACTGTTATTATTATTTCCTTGTTCAAGCAATTTCCGTCAATTGTGAGTATTAATGAGCTTCCGGAAGAACCCCCGCTGCTTCCTCCGCCACCAAAGCTACCGCCTGTTGCGGGTGGCGTTGGTGTTGGCACTGGCAAGGCATTTATTGTCAATTGTTCAGTGCTTGTTGAAACAATGCTGTTTGGCGCAGTTGCTTTTCCAGTGATTGTGTGTGTTCCAGTTGCAATTCCCGCAGTGTTAAGCACATAAGAGAATTCTCCTGTAATTGCATTTACATCAATAGTTACTGTTCCTGTTGGCAATGCCAATTCAATAGTGTAATCGCCAATTATTGTGCTGTCATCCTTTGTTAATTTGCCTGTTATTGTAACAGAATCTCCTTGGGTTGCGCTGTTGCTGCTCAGGTTAATGTCTATTGCATAGCTGTAATTCAAGTCAAAGCTTGCCAGATAGCTCACAGCGTTGTTTGTTGCATTATCCACAGCATTAATCTGCACATTGTAAGTTCCATCTGCCGGGAAACTCGTGTCTGTAACATAATTTGCAGTGTAATTTGGTTCTGTTCCTGCAAGAGGCAGAGAATCAATTGCTCCGCCTTGCCTTGTAATTGTTGCCCAAACACTGTTAACTCCTGAAAGGTTGTCAGAAACATTTGCACTAATAATAATTGTTGTGCCTCTTATCTTCGGGCCTGCTGGCGTAATTGCAACACTGTTTATTATTGGTTTTGTGTTGTCAATTATTGGGTCTACTTCCTTGTAGAAATAATTTCCCGCAATATCGGTTGCACCAAAGCCAACATTGTAGTCTCCATCGGGAAAGTTCAGGGTATTCAAGTCATAATAGAATTTTCCGTATGGTTCAATGTTTGCATTAAAACTCACATTGGGAACTGGCCAGATACTATTTCCATCTCCAATCCAGCATTGCAGGTTTTCGTCCACTTGTTTGCAGTACTCATAACCTGCTTTTTCTATCAAATAAAAGTCGACTTGTGCAATTCCCGACAAATTGTCTGAAACATCGGCATGCCAAGTGTAGATTCCATTCATTATTTCGCTTTCATCAGGCGTTATGGAATTAATCTCTGGTTTTTGATTATCAATTCCCATATGGATTTCATCAATTGCATCAGCTTGTGAAACAACTCTTTCAGAAACTCTTATGGTGGTATATTTTCCTTCAAATCGGTTGGTGTTTCCCCATTCATCTGTATTGAAATTGTACGCTCCAATATCGCAATACCATGAATCAGGTCCTTCGGCTGTTTTTAAATAATTTCCAATTGTTCGCTCTACTCCATATTCATCGTCATAAAAAACTCCGCAGCGTGGATTTGCAGGCTCTGTATTGGTTGTGAAGTATGCCAGCAAAGGCAAGTTTCCAGATTGTGTCCAGTACACATTTGGTTCAATGGATCCTACTGGGTAAGAATAGTTTATTTCATCATAATGGCTGTTTTCCAGAGGGCTGACAATTGTCGTGTATGCTTCCAGAGCATCCTTCAAATCAACGTGTCTTATTCTGAACGTGTAGGAAGTGTAATCCTCTGTGTGTGGCATGGGACCGCAGCGCACTGCGCGCAATTGCACTCTTTTTGTCCCAGTGGAATTCAGTTCAATGTTTCCATGCTTGTAAGTCTTGATTCCTTCAGGATAATACGAACAGCCTTCAAGTTCGTTCCATCCTTCTCCGGGATTTGTGCGGTATTCTATTTTGTACAGCATTCCGCCAAACCAACTGCCGTAATCGCTTTTTAATGCAAAGGTGACTGGCACTTGGATATTGTTCACATAATAGCTTGTCACGTAAGTGCTGGCAGTTATATCCCTGAATCCGAACAGGTCCTCGCTCAGCAACGAATCGAAAGTGTCTTGCACTGTTCCAATAGGGCTTCCGTGGCAACCCGTGTTATTATAAAACTGGACTATTATATTGAGTGTTTCCTGCGGCCATCCGGTTGTGTTGTCTGTTAAAGAATAGTCTGCTCCGGTTGGATTTTCGCTCACTCCAATGTGTGCGTGCGCCAAGAATGTTCCGCTTGCTGTGTAAATCCAGGTTTTTGCGCATTGTGCTGTGGTTGGCGCTTCTCCCAAAATAGTCATGTTGTTGCTTGTCGAGTTATGCTGGAATTGGATATTGCCGGTGTTCAGCATGTCAACAGTGTTTTCCAGTGCTGCCAATTCCGCATTCAATTCTTCAATTGCAAGATTGTCAAAAATCGTTCCAACCACATACATTGGCGGTGCTCCAGGTGGCCTGAAATTGCTGAGCATGTACACGAACACATTGTAAGATTTTTTTTCCAACACGCTAGTGTCAATCGGATTCCCATTTCCCATTGTGAATTGGTAAGCATTATTGGGCCCACTTACTGTTGTAGTGTAGAAATAACTTGGGCTATTCGTGTCAACTGGAATGAGTATCAATCCAACTGAGCCCAGAGTTCCGTGTGCTGCTGCCCCCCATACGTTAAGTTTTTGTATTGGCGAATTATAGAACATGTTAATGGTTGCATGGTTCATTACCTTCAGCACATTAAACAGAAAATCAATCTGGTTCTGCAATTGCTGGACCTTATCCAGAAGATAAGTAACGTCTGAATTCAAATCGCTTAATTGCTGGTTAATCGTGTCCAGTTCATTGTAAATGTTTTGTATTTCCATGTTCAAATCGTTTATTTGCTGCTGCTGGTTATTGCTGTCCTGCCACAAAGCCGCAATATTGGCATCAGCGGCTTGCAATCTTTGGTCAAGCAAATCAATTTGGTAACTGTAATAAAGTGCGTCGAACTGGGTGTAAATGGTGTTGCCATTGTAAGGTGTTACCCTTGCAGTGTATAATTTGTTCAAATCCCAGCTGCTTGCATCAAGGCCCTGCCCAAAAAAAGCATTGTTGTCTGTTGTCACAGGATAAGCATAAATTGCCGGGCTTGATAATCCTTGCAAAGCATCAAATATTTCTATTGTGTAATTCCAGTTCGCTAAATCCAAAAAGCCGTATACAAAAACATGTTTGTTTCCCGCATTTTCATAATAAACATTTTCCATGTATGGGCTTGGATTAGCCATTGTTGTTATTAGTATGTTTGCATCGGCTTCCTGCAATCCTGCATTGTCTTCTGCCCTTGATTTTATCAAATAAGAACCGTCTGTCAAAGCGCTTGCATTCCAATAATAACTCCAATTGTCTGTTCCGTTTGCGTCTGCCCAGTTAAGAACAACATTGTCATTGCTGTCTTTAACCATTATCTGGACTTTTTTTACTCCGGAAACAGCATCAAATGCTGTTCCTTCTAAGAATATTTTTCCTTTAAGCACTAGTTCGCTATTATCAGGCCTTGTAATTGCGGAAACCGGAGGATTAGTATCAACAATTATATAGTCTTGGACAATTGCACTTTCATTTCCTGCATTGTCAAAACATTTGTATTGTGCGATTTGTGTTCCGTCTGCATAAGCATGAGGCCCTGCACTTGCAGCCAAACCAATATTTTCCCAAAGTGTTGCTCCATTATCCCAGCTTAATTTACAATAGGATAATCCTGAAATATTATCATTGCCAATATTCATTGTTGCGTCAACAGTGCCGTCTGTGTTATAATTTGCGTCGCCATCAAGCAAAATGATTTGATTGTATGGGTTTGTAAGGTCAATGTAAAATGCGCCTGTTGAATTTGTTGCTTCAGTGTTTCCAACATTGTCAACACTGTAATACCTTGCATAGTTTATGCCTTCTGTTGAAACAACAAATGGTGCAGCAAAGTATTCAATGTTTGGAGGGCACGTGTTTGTTGAATCAATGCAATAATAAGTGTGTGCTATTCCTGAACCGGAATCGTTTGCAGTTAACGTTACCATCACTGGATTTACATGCCAGTTGTTGTCTCCATCTGGCAGTGCAGGGAATAAGCTTGCTGTTGTAACTGGCATTGTAATGTCAATTATTGTTGTTTCAGTGTTTGACCAGTTGCTGTAATTTGGCCCCACAGAATTATCTAATGCCCTTGTTTTGTAAGAATGGGTTGTTGCATCAGGATTTCCTGCATCTGAATAAGCAATTGTATTCCCGACATTTGTTGTTGCAGCATTTTCATTAAGTTCGTAAGAGTTTATTCCCGAAGGGAACATGTTTTGGTCGTTTGAAGCAGTCCATGCCAAGTCAACTGTTCCTGCATTGTCAGTGTATGTAGGCAGTGCTGCCATAAAAGGGTCTGAAGGGCTGCTCATGTCAACTGCAAACCAGTCTTGGTTTGATGCTGTGCTTTCGTTTCCGGCATTGTCAACCGCTGTAATATAATAATTGTATTTGTTATTGTTTGCAAGGGCATTGTCAATGTGCCATGTGTTTGTTGTGCTTGCAAGTAACGCAAAAGTTCCTGTTTCATTAATCTCCCTGTAGATATTATAATAATCTATTCCAGAGGGCAAATCTGTTGAGGCAGTCCAGGAAACAGTTTGTGATGTTCCGTTAATGTAATCGTTTGGGAATGGATTCAAAATTGGCGTGCTGGGTGCGGTTTGGTCAATGCTTATCTGGCTGACATGTCCAGCTATTGATTCTATGTTGCCTGCATTGTCTGCGCTTCTATATATTATTCTTGTTGTTCCATTGTTGCTGATTGTTTTTGTTGTTTCTTTTGTCCAGGTTTGGCTTGTTGCTCCGAACAGCATGTATTCTGAATAAGCAATTCCCGAGCTTGGCTCGGCATCAGTAGCGCTTAAGTTGAAAATAACTGGGCTTTTATACCAGCCATTGCCGTTTGGCGTTGGTGGCACAAAAGATATTGTTGTATTCGGGTTGACTGTGTCAATAAAAAAGGTTGTGCTTGCGAGAGGTTTGGTAAAATAATTATCATTGTCTCTGCATCGGATTTCAATATTGTGCGAACCGTCTGCTAAAGCGCCTGTTGGAATAATTGCATTAATTTCTTCTGTGGCATTGTCCCATGTGCCATCTGTTGGGTTCATTGCTGTCCAAGCATCATTGTCAATACTGTAATGGGCTTTTTTGACAGTGCTATCGTATGCTGTGCAGGTTGCAGTAACCAATGGATTTGTATTTGTTGGATTTGGTGTTATTGCAATGTTTGAAACAGTTGGATAATAATGGAAATTTGCTCTTATCATGTAATTGTTTGAATTATCAGTAACATAGCTTGAAGGGTCAAACATGCTGTTTGAGTTTTCGCTTCTTCCGCTTGGAGAATCCGTATCAGAACCAAGTGTTATTGCGGTTGAGGGCATTAATTTTCCAATGCCAACATAAAAATCAGATGAATTTTCAAAATTTGGGATGGCAGAATAATTTTTCCAAGAATATGTGCCTGTGTTTGGAACAGAAACAAGATTAGCTGATTTTGACACATGAATTGAATTCATTGCATAAGCCCAAACAAGGCCGTCAAAATAGTTTCCGCCGCTTCTCTTTAGGTACGCATCAATTGAGGTTAATTCGCCTGTTCTTTCCGGAGTTATTTTTACTGCATAGGCATTATTTGAAACAATCAAGTCAGTTTCCCTTGTGCTGTCATCGTATGCTATTTGGGCAGAGCTTACGCTAAGTGCTAAGATGATTAATGACAAGAACACCATTGAGAAAAAGATTTTTTTTGAGAATATAGTGGTATTCTTTTTAGACATATTTGCCCCTCCCAACACGAATTAAAAAACAGCAATTAAAATTACTGCTGTTAAACCCAATCAAATAATAATTTTTTAGTTTATATGTATTTTCCTTAGGGGTATTTATTTAAACCTTCGTGTGTTTGTACTAATAAAAGCGGCATAAGAAGCAAAAAGCAATTTGAAAAAGCCTTTTTGATTATGTTTTTGCGTGTTTTGCCAGGTTTTTTATTGAGTATGCGCATTGTGCAATCGGGTATCCTGCAAAGAAGAGGAATATTATTGCTCCTGTTATCTGCCTGCTGTATCCGATTGGAATTCCAAAGTTTGGCAGTTCTTGGTATAACAAAACTGCTGCCCATGCAAGGCACAGGGCAATGAATGCGTTTACCGCGAGTTTTTTTAGTTGTTTCATTGTGTAAGAATCGTGCGGCTTTAATTGTGATGGCCCTGTTTTTTTTGAAGGGTGCGGCAGCAGGCCAAAAATTTTTTCGTGAAAATTTCTGAGATTGTACATTGGCTGGAACATTACTATTGTAATCAGAATCAGCATGAATGCAATTGGCGCAATAAAAGTTGCTTCTGTTCCTTTGAAAATTTTTCCTGATTCGTTTGCAATTATTATTACAAATTCTCCCAGCGGCACTAATAAAAGTGCTGCAAGGCTTGAATCTCGTTTGTTTAATCCGAAAAATCCTCCGAACAAGTGGCATGATACAGAGTGCGCTATTAAGGCTCCAAGCGCAAGCAGTATTGACAATATTCCCAGGAATACCAATGGGATTTTGAATAGCACAAGTTCTCCTGTGCCCGCATCAAAGAACAGTGTTGTTCCGAATGCAACGAAAAAGAAAACCAGCAAAAAGTCTCTTAAAAATCCAACGTCTTTTCTTATTTTGTGGCCGGAATCTGTTTCTGCAAGCGCAAATCCTGCAAAATATGCTCCCAGTGCTATTGACAATCCAAGAACGCTTCCAAGCGTTGCAACAACAAGCCCGACCCCGATTGCGTATAATGTTACTTCCGTGTGGCCAAAACCGTTTTTTCTGAGCCATTTTTCAACTTTTTTTGAAAGATATGAAACCGCAAAAAATGCTGATACTGCAAAGACAAGCGCTGCCAGGCCAAGCCCTAATGCGTTTCCTCCTGAAGAAGAAAAGCTTTTTATGAAAACAAGCAATAGTATTCCTAAAAAATCCTGGAGAATTAGTATTGCTATTGCGAGTTTTGTTGCATAATTTGACATTATTCCTTTGTCCAAGGCAAATTTTGCAACAATTGCTGTGCTTGTGGAAAAAAGCATCATTCCTATTATTATGGAAAATAAAAAGTCAAAGCCGAACAATTGCATTATTGCAAATCCAATTCCAACAGAGGCAGCCATGTCTATTATTGCCAGGCCTATTGCGCTTGCCCCTGCTTCCAAAAAGTCTTTTAATGACAATTCCAAGCCAAGGTAAAATAATAATATGAACAATCCGAGTTCGCTGAAGCCCATTATCAGCGGGTCTGTTGGCGATAAAAAACCAAGGCTTCCAATGCTTTCCACAAGCGGGTTTTCTGGCGTTATTGTTTTAGCCAGCCATGCTCCAAATGGCCCCAATAAAAATCCTGCGAGTATGTATCCAAGCACCGGGTTTTGCCCGATTTTTCTAAAAAAAATGCTGAGAGAAATTGCAATTATTATGATTACTCCAATTATTGTCAATGGCAATATGTCCATAATTAACCATTACAATTAAGTTGTTCTTTTAATAAAAAGTTTTCCAATGCAAGAATTTTACAATCAGGCTTTATCTGTTTTGTCAAAATTGCGCTTTTTTTATTCTTCTAAAAAATCCTTGCCCAATAATTTGAAAAGGCGTTTCTTGGCACTGAATATTCTTGACCTGACTGTTCCTATAGGAATGCCGAGCATATCGGCAATTTTCTGGTAAGGCACTTTTGCTTGCGCCAAGGCCAACACTTCTTGTTCTGCTTTTAGCAATTTTTTTATTGCATCTTTAAAAATTCTCAAGTTTTCACTGTTCAATGCCATTTGTGTTGGGTCTTGTTCCAAACTGCCTCTGCGATTATCTCTAGGCAAGTCCAAAAAATCGTTCGGTACTGATATTGCTTTTTCCGTTCGATTTTTTTTTAACAGGTCTATGCAAGCATTTTTTGTTGTAGCTGCAATGAAACTTCTGATATGTAGATTTGGGTCAAGTTCGCTGATATGCCTGTTCAATGCAATAAGAACTGTTTGCATTACATCTTCTTGTTGTGCTGAGTCGCGGGGAAAGTACTGATTGATTATTGTATAAATAAAGTTGTGATATTCTTTAGAAAGTTGCTCTAGAGACATGCGTGCGCGTTTGCGCCTGGGCCTTCGCGTTTTTCGCAATTTTTTTATTGTTCTTGGCATCAAAAAACTTGTTGTTCAAACCTGTTTTATATGTTTTCTTTTTTTGGCAAATTTTTATTTTTGCCTGTTTTTTTTAACCTTTTTTTTTCCTTGGTTTTTTGTTTTTTTTCTTTTGGGCTTGCTTCTGTTTGTTTTGGGATTTTTTTTCAGGCTTTTTTTCTTCCGGGTTTTTTCTCCAAAGCAATGCCAGTGAAACTGCAGCGATCAGAATCAGAATTGCTGCGCCGATAATTATTAACATGCCAGTATCCAAATTTTTTGAATCTGCCTTGCCCAAATTATCCTGGTTTTGGCCTGGCAAATTTGTGTTTTCATCTGGATATGCTTCAAGATTCTGGTCTGGGCAGGGAATTCCTTTTTTTGCGTGCTTCAAAATTTCGTTTTCTGTTTTTGATGTAATTGGCGGGGCTCCGATAAAATATTCTTTTCCAATGAAAACAATTGGCACTTGGCCCCAGACCGGCAAACTGTTGCCATATTGGTCTGTTACGTATTTTGGCACATTGAATTTTGCATACAAGCGGTTCAAGAATTCGGATTGGGCATTTGCATCAAGCCTGTTCACGTCAAGGCTTGGGTATTTTGCTTCCATTTTTTGGAGGAAGTTTTCAACTGTGCTGCAATAGGGGCAAAAATCGGAATAAAAAAAATAAGCGCACACTGTGTTTGCATCATTAACATTGGCAGCTGCTGCAAAAACAGGCATTGTTAAAATTGCAATGAAAAAAATTGCCAGTGCAAAAAAAGTTTTTTTCAATTAAACCACTTACTAATTGGCGTTTGCCAATTTTTTTAATCCTATTCTTTTTGTTTGCGTTTGATTATTCAAACAAAGCCTTTATCAGGTACAGGAAAACTACTCCGAGCACAAAGAATATGAATGAAAAAACCACTTTTTTTGTGTCTGTTTCCTTGTGCAATTCAGGAATCAAATCGCTTGCCGCAATGTAAATGAATCCGCCTGCTGCAAAGGGCAGCAAGTAATTTGAAAAGCTTGTTTGCGCTCCAAGAAAAAAGCCAATCAGGCCTCCTGCTATGCAGGTTGCCTGTGCCAGGAAGCTGAAAGCAAGGGCTTTTGTTTTGTTGAATCCGCCGTATACAAGAACCCCAAAATTTCCGAGTTCTTGCGGAACTTCATGGCCAATTATTACTATTGTTGTTATTATTCCGAATTCTGTGCTTACTAAAAAGCTTGCTGCTATTACCAATCCGTCAATGAAATTGTGTATGCTGTCTCCAAGCAGAATAAGGTATGTCAAGGGGTGTGTTTCGCAGATTCCTTCGTGGCAATGGTGCCAGTGCAATACGCGTTCAATCAGAAAAAACAGTATAAATCCAATAAAGAGGCTTGTGAATGCAATGTTTGTCCCAAGCGGTTCTATTGATTCGGCCAGCAAGTGAAAAAATGCCCCGCCCAGCAATGCTCCCGCGGAAAATCCAACGAGGGCGAAAAGAATCTTGTCAAAACTTTTTCTGCTTATCCAAAGCGAGAATATTCCCGCAAGGCCTGCAAGGCTGTCAATTATAGTGGCCAGAATAATCCAGAGCAGAACCATAAAACCAGCTTTTTATTTTTTCATTTTAATTTTTTTGAATCTTCCAATTTGCATTATATTAGTTTTTTTTCAAATCTATTTTAAAAAGATGCGCTGCTTTTAGGAATAAGCCCACTTTTTTTTCTTGTTCAAAACCGGTTTTTTGCCCTTGCCGAATCTTTTTTCAAGCAGGTAAAGACCAAGTCCCATTGCAACAAAGGCAAGTGTAACGGACAATTCGAAAAAAGAATAATCCAAAAGCATGAAAGCACAGGTTAATGCGCCAAGGCAGGCTGTTATTGGAAATTTTCCAATGTTAAACGGCACTCTGAAACTTGGGTTGTAATAAGCGCCATTATGGCGCAGGGCAATCAGGGAAAGGTTTACTGCAAGAAAAGCTGCAAAAATCATGAATGTAGCGGCTTTTGCAATAATCATTATGTCCACAAAAAAAGTCATTGCAATGGCTCCCAGCATTGCCACAAAAACAGCAACATAGGGAGCGCCGGTTTTTGAATAAACCTTTGTAATTATTTTTGGCAATTCTTTTTTTTCCCCGAGCCCGTACAAAAGCCTTGAAGTTACAATCAAATCAACAAGAACAGTGCTCATCATTGCAAACAAGGCTACAATAGTGAAAACAAAACCAAGGTCTGAACCGCTCATTCTTGTGGCAGCTTCTGCAAGAGGCGCTTTTGATGCGCCTAATTCAGCAGGAGACATTATGCTTACTGCGCTTACTGCGAGCAGGATATAAAGAATGCTTGAAACAATTATGCTTGCAAGCAGGGCTTTTGGAACAATTTGCTTTGCATGCTTTGTTTCTTCCCCGAGCTTTACTACTGCTTCAAATCCAATGTATGCAAAAAAAATAAGCGTTGTTGCATTAAGCACGCCGGCAAAGCCATTGTTTAGCTGAAAATAATTAACACTGCCCAGCTTCGGAGCGCCTAAAAATATTATTACAAATATGCCCAGCAAAGAAAACATGGTAAACAAAATGTTTATTTTTGAGGAAATGTTTATTCCAAGCAAATCTATTCCCGAAAGAATAATTATCAGTGCTATTGCAGTCAGCACAATTGGAACAGGCATTATTGACGAGAAATAGCCTGCAAAACCAAGTGCCACAGTTGCTCCTGCAATGAAACCAACAACAGCTACTAGCCAGCCGATAATAAAAGCAAGCCAGTCAAGGCCAAATGCATGCTTCAAATAATTTGATTCGCCGCTTGCCCCCGGATAAGCGGAACTTAATTCTGCATAGCTCAATCCAGTAAAAGAAGCAATTATTGCGCCGAGCAAAAAACTCAGCCAGACTCCGTTGCCCGCAATGCTTGAAGCTTGCCCAATCAGTACGTATATTCCGGCGCCTACAATGATTCCGATTCCATACATTGTAAGGCTGAACAAGCCGAGTGCCTTGTGCAATGCCATAATTATCAATTGTCAATAATTTTTTTTTGCACTTGGGTTTCCAGGCCAAAATTTCCCTGATTTGAGATTGGCCTTCCCTGAAAACCAAAAAGTATTTTTTCCTTGTCAAAACCGTTTTTAATCTTAGAATTTACAGAGTCCCTTACTTGCAAAAATTTTTTTTTGTCCTTAATATAATAAATTGCCTGAATATTTATCCCGTAATCTTTAAAATCCGAAAATGCAATTTCCGGGTTTTTGTCACAGCGCTTTTCATTTTCAATTATTTCCCTTATGATTTTTTTTGCTTTATCAATTTTTTTCATTGGAGTGTCAAACCCGAGCACAATGTTCAGGATTGTGCGGTTTTTTTTTTCAGAAGAAATATTTGTTATCGGCATGCTCGCAATCTTTGAATTTGGGATTATTACCCGCCTGCCATTGTAATCCCTGAAATAAGTGTATCTCAAGCCGATTTGTTCAACCTGCAAGCCAAAAACCTCGTTCTCATAATCAATAACATCACCCACTGCATAATGCTTGCTTATTAAAATGCTGAAACCGCCAAAAACATCCGCGATTGTTGCCTGTGCTGCAAAAGCAATTGCCAAGCCGCCGATTCCAAGGCCTGCCAAAACAGCAGTCAAATCATAGCCAAGGCTGCTCCCGATGGCAGCTATTGCAATAACTACAACAATTATTTTTATGATCTTGCTGAGAATTGGCAAAAATTGTTCGCCAATTTCTGCACCTGCCTTTCTGGCCATTGGAGCCAAATAACCTTTTAGAACAAAATCAACAGCCCTTACAATAATCCAGGTAATAATAAGTATTGCCACTACTCCGAGTGTTTGCTGCACCAGTTTTACTGTTTCCGCAGGAAGATTCAAAAAACCAATTCCGATTACAAAGCCGATTACTGCAAAAACAAGCCAGAGAGGCTTTTCCAATATGCGGAAAATAATTTCATTAAATTGCTTTGGGCCTATTGGATTATTTGCCGCAAGCTTCCTGATGTGTTTGCTGATTGCATAATCCAGGGCTTTGCCGGTTATTACAGAAACAATTACGCATGCAAAGAAAAACATCCAATTCAGGGGGGCAGTTCCAAAAACAAGCAGCATTACAGATTCCAAAACCATGCTATAGAATAAAACCAAAAAGCATTAAAAAGCATAACCAGTTTTAAATTTTTTTTTGCTTCTCAGCTAAAAAAGCTTTTTTTATTTCCAAAATGCCAGTGAATTCGTTGCGCATTTTTTTTCCCGTTTTTTCCAAAAAAATTTTCTTTTTAAAAAAAGGCGCGTCCAAAACAATGCTTTCAAATTCTCCGCCTTCCCCCGCGGAATTGAAACCGGTTTTTTTTTCCAAATCAAGCAAAAATTTTGCTTCACATTCAAAAATTTTTTTGCCCAAAATTTTTTCATCAAGCCCTTTTGCAGCAATTTTTGACAAAACAAATTCAAATTTTTCGTTCAACAGGGTTTTTAGGACATCTGCCTGCTTCCAGTGCCAGAGCGGGGAAAAAACTTTCAAGCCAAGCTCTTCCGCAATTGCCTGTATTCTTTTGCGCTGGTAATTGCTGCAAACAGCGCCTGAAACAATTCCGTCCAAGCCAAATTTTTTCTTTGCAAGAGAAATTGTTTTTTTAAAATCCAAAAGCTCTTTTTCCTTTTCCCCCTTTGTGCAGCCAATTGCAAGAGAAATTTCCATTGCTTCTGCCTGCATTTTCAAAATTTTTGTGTCAGGCTTGTGGAACATGAAAGAATCCGGGTTTTTTGTCTGCATTGAAATCAGGCAGCTGATTTCATAATTCTGCTGTTTCATCAGCCAGAGCGCAAGGCAACTGTCCTTGCCGCCAGAAAAAAGCACGCCCAATTTCAAATTCTTTTTTTTTGCAAGCGAATTCAAAAAAACAGTTTTTTGCCTGAAACCATTTTTCCGCGCAATTTTTTCAATCGCCTTGTCAAAATTGCTCCCATACTGCGCGGAAATCTTTCCCCGAAAAGCAAATTCTTTTTCCAGGCCAATCGATTCAGCGGCTTTTCTCAAAACAAGCTTGTTTGTTTCTCCCCTGATTTTGAGCTCCTTTGGCAATTGCAATGCAAATTCCACGATTTGCCTATCCAGAAAAGGCAGCCGCAATTCAATATTGTGGTGCATCAAAACAAGGTCGTCCCTGTAAAAATCATTTTCATACATTTGCAGCAGCAGGTTTCTCGAATCCTCGCTTATGCAGTTTGAACGTGCAAATCGCTTATAACCCGCAAACAATTCGTCAGAGCCCAAGCCTGAAAACAAAACTTTTACTCCGTCAGCACTTGCTTTTTTGCACGCAACAAAAAAAGGCAGTGCAACCCCGATTTTCATCGGATTGGAGCTTTCAATCAAAGGAACAATTTTTTTCAAATTTTCCTCAGTTTCCTCCCTGCTTGCGGGAACAATTTCCAATTCCAAGCCAAGTTTTTCCGCAATTCTTTTTGCAAAAGCAATGTCCCTTGGAACTCCAAGCTCTTTTCCACTTGCAAAAGCAAAATAGCATTTGAAACTACAGCCCAGCCTTTTCAGAACCAATGCAATTGCAGTTGAATCAATGCCGCCCGAAAAAAGCAATCCAAATTTTTTTTCCGGAACCCTTTTTTTCACAGCTTCGCTTAAAGCCAAAAGCAATTTTTTCACTGCCTCTTTTTCAGAAATTTTTTTTTCTTTCGCGTCAAAAAAATTTCTTTTGATTATGCAAATTTTTTTTGCTTTCAAATCAAAAACCAAAACCTGCCTTGGATTCAAGTCAATTATTTCCTCCAAGCCAGCAGCACGCAGTGCCTTCTGTTCAGATGCAAACGCAAAACCTTTTTCAAGCGAATAATTCAATGGCTTTATCCCAAATATGTCCCTTGCAATCAGGACTTTGCTGCCAAGCCAGTATGCAAAAGCATAGGTTCCGTCCAGTTCCTCCAAAGTTTCCTTAATTTTCCTGATTCCATTTTTTTCAACCAATTTCAACAGCAATTCCGCATCATTTCCCGCATTAAAGCCATATTTTGTGTTCAGCTCTTTCCAATTGTAAATTTCGCAGTTTGCAACAAGCACGCCTTTTCCCTTCAGGGGCTGCGGTGCAAAGCCGACAATGCTGTGCAGGCAATGCGCAACACAATTTTTTCCCTCCAAGGGAAAGATTTTTTCCAGTTTTTTTTCAAAAACAATTTTTTTTCCATTGCTGAAGCCAAACCCGTCAATGCCCCTTTCCCTAATTTCCCAGATTGCTTTTTTTGTTTTCCCAAAAGAATCCTTAAAACCAAAAAAGCCAACAATGCCGCACATAAATAAACCAGAAGCAGAAACCAATTTTAATTGTTTTTATTGCAAAACTATATTAATCACTTGTGCTTATTTTATTTTGGTGATTACTAATGCAATCAAGAAAATTTCGATTGCCTAATGGGGTAAGGAAGAATATTCGTGGCAGTCCAAATCCGGCTGTTGCTTGAGCCAAGGCATTTGAACAGGCAGAATTAAGGCAAGCGCGAAGAATCGGTCGAGAAGCGACAAGAGCATCATTTCCAACAATACAGAAACAACTCCAAGAAAGGTTGCAAGGAATCAGAAAACCGTCCAAGAGATTAAAAATTATTAAAGCCAGGATAACCGAATTGGGCACTAAAATTAGGGATTTGAGAGTGGCCCAAAAAATAGCACGTGCCGCATTCGAGAGCGGAACCGACTCTCTTATGAATTTACGATTAGTTGTTGAACTAGAAGCTCGAGCACGGGACGACCAATACTATCTTGAACAACTACTGCCAAATTTTGGAAATCGCCCAAGACAATGAGTCAACCAAGCGTGGCCTTGCCATAATAACTGCGAGAAAAACAGGTTTTTTCCTGCAAACCACACAACGCATTATTGATTATATCAATATGCATTATCATGGCGGAATGCACAAATAGAGTTTATTGTTTCTTTTAATGCAAAATTAGTGTTGTTACACTAAACTTTTTTTCCTTCTAACCCGACTTTTCTCTGCTTGCGATAGTTTTTTTTATTCTTCTTTGCTTTTTTTGTCTGTATATGCCGTCTGTTTTGATAGGGTATGCTGATTCCAGAGAGTTGGTTTTGGGTAAGAGTGTTGAGGATAATTTGAATGTTATTTTGGAGCATTTGCATCGTGAGCCCCATAATATTGATGGTTTGAAGTTTAGGAGTCAGCTGATTTCTTCTTGTGCTGTTGCCTTGAATGGCTTGGGAAAAATTAAAGACCCGGTTAGGCTTTTTCAAAATTTGGGCCTGGCTTTTGAAAGCCGAGGGCAGTGTATTTACACGAATACTGTTCGGAATGCTTTTAATCGGCTTTATTCTGATGCCATTAAACAGGGAAAGCAAAAAGAGGTTTTTAAGGTTTGGAAAAATTTTAAGAATCCTTTGACTAAAGCGAATGCAGGCAAATTTGTTCCTTTGCATGAATTGAAGGCTTTGTTGGATTACCGCAATGCTTCTGTTAGAGAGTATGCTGCCCGTGTTTTGGCGGCTAGAAAAGATTTTCCTTTGTCTGCTTTAACTGAAGCGAATGCAGGCAAATTTGTTCCTTTGCATGAATTGAAGGCTTTGTTGAAATATCCCGATAGTTCTGTTAGGGCGGATACTGTCCATGCTTTGGCAGCTAGAAAAGATTTTCCTTTGTCTGAATTGAAGGCTTTGTTGAGGCACAGGGATCGGCATATTAGAATGGCTGCCGCCCATGCCCTGGCAGCTAGAAGGGATTTTCCGTTTTCTAAATTTAAGGTTTTGTTGAAGCATGAGAACGAGGATGTTAGGCTGGGTGCCACTAGGGCATTGGAAGTTAGATTAACATCCTTGTGGACGCACCAGGGTGTTGATGTTAGGGGGCGTGTTGCAAATTTATTGCAGACTAGTGATCATCCGCTTAAAGGAATTCACGGAAAGAGAGGTCAAAGAAAAAGAAAAATGAGAAAATTAACAAGAAATCTTAGAGTATAACTCCTGTTTTCTTATTCAAATTCAAATCACTTTTTTCCTCCACTGGCCATTCGTTTTTCACTGTTTTTGAACAATTATTTAATGTTTTGTTTCAATTATATTTAAGACAATTATGAATATTGAAAAGATTCGTTCTGATTTCCCGATTTTGCAGAAGCAGGTTAATGGAAGGCCTTTTGTTTACCTTGATTCTGCCTGCACTTCGCTCAAGCCAAAACAGGTTATTGACACAATGAATTCTTATTATTCCGAATACACTGGCTGTGCTGGACGGTCTGTCCACAAGTTTGCAAAAAAAACAGAAGAAGAATTTGCAGGCGCAAGGCAGAAAATTGCAAAGTTTGTCAATGCAAAAAAACCAGGCGAAATTATTTGGACAAAAAACACTACTGAAGCCATTAATCTTGTTGCACACGGCCTGCAGTTTGAAAAAGGCGACAAAGTCATTACAACAAACCTTGAACACAGTTCAGGCCTGCTGCCCTGGCAGGCAGTTGCCGCTGAAAAAGAAATTTCCCTTGACTTTGTTTTATGCAGCAAAGAAGGGGAATTTAATTTGGAAGAATTCAAAAAAAAGATTGGCAAAAAAACAAGGCTGGTTTCAGTTATCCATGCTTCCAATGTAACCGCAACAATTTCCCCCCTGAAGGAAATAACAAAAATTGCGCATGACGCCGGAGCACTTGTCCTGGCAGACTGCGCCCAATCTGTTCCCCATTTTCCAATTAATGTTAAAAATCTTGGAATTGATTTTCTGGCTTTTTCAGGCCACAAAATGATTGGCCCTACAGGCATAGGCTGTTTATACGGAAAAGAAGATTTGCTGGAAAAGCTCAATCCAATGCTTTTAGGCGGAGAAACAATTAAGGATGCGGATTTGCAAACCCATGTTTTGGAAGAAGTTCCAAAAAGATTTGAAGCCGGAATCCAGAATTATGCCGGTGCCATTGGGCTTGGGGCTGCAATTGATTATCTTTCAGGCATTGGCATGCAGGAAATAGAGTCTTATGAAAAAGAATTGGGAAAAATTCTTGTTGAAGGCCTCCTGAATAATCCAAAGATTGATTTGATTGGGCCAAAGGATTTCAAAAAGAGAGGTGCTCTTGCAGCTTTTAATGTAAAAGGAATGGAACCGCACGATATTGCATTGATGCTAAATGGCAAAAATTTTTTTGTCCGTTCAGGAATGCACTGCGCTTATCCATTCCACAAGTTTTTGAACCTGCCAAAAGGCTCTGTAAGGGCATCGCTTTATTTTTACAATTCCAAAGAAGAAGTAAAACTTTTTATAGAGAATCTTTCTATAATAATTAAAAATTTTGCTTAAATTTTGTTTTTGGTGTTTTTTGATGGTTCTTTGCATTGTTGCATTGCTGGTTTTTTCTGTTTTGAGCATATGGTCTGCAAAATACAGGGCTCTTTCAAAAGAAGCTTTCCGCTGCGTAACAAGAATGGTTGCTTTCAAGCCCTGCGATGTCCAGATTGAAACAAAAATCAAGGCAAAAATAACCTCCAAGCTAATGATTGTTCCCGCACTCGCAAGATTTTTTTACAAAAACTTCAAAATAATTTCTTGGCTTTTTACCATTTCATTTTTTGCCAGCCTAGCCTATTCGGCTTACAGCATTTACAATCTCCTCGTTTTTGGCTCTTGCTCCCCCGGAGAACCTTGCGCAATAACAGGCATTGGCGGCCTCTGCATTCTCGTGATTGAACAATACCTTGCATATGCAATAATTGCAGTGCTGGCAATAACACTGGTTTATCTCCTGATAAAAAAAACAAAAAAATAATTTGAGAAACGATTATGCAAGATTCAATTTTTTCCTTTTTCAGCAAAGACACAAACAAATTTTACAATCTAGTTTCCACAAAAGACTGGCCTTGCCTTCAAATTTCCGGCATAAGAATGCATTGCATTAAAGACGGAGTAAAAGCCAGTGCCATTGCAATGGCAAGCCAATTAAATCCCCTCAAAGGAACAATTCTTGACACCTGCTGCGGCCTCGGCTACACTGCAATCATGATTGCCTCTCATTCGAATGTTGAAAAAGTTTTTACTTTTGAGATTGATGCAAATGTCCTTGAAATCGCAAAGAACAATCCATTTTCAAAAGGGCTTTTTGAAAACAAAAAAATTTTTTTGGAAAACAAAAACGTTTTTGAAGCAATTAAAAAATTTCCAGACAATTTTTTTGACAGGATTCTGCACGACCCGCCTACATTTGCGCTTGCACGCGAACTTTACGGCAGGCCGTTTTACACAGAGCTTTGCAGAACACTTAAACCAGGCGGCATTCTTTTCCATTATGCAGGCTCGCCAGGGCAAAAAAGAGGAATTGATTTTCAAGGCAATACAATCAAGCGCCTTGAAGAAACAGGTTTCCTGCAAATAAAAAAAATTCCGGAAGCACAAGGGATAAGGGCTGTTAAAAAATAATTTTTTAGAAAACATTTTTGTTTAAAATGATTTTGCTTCCTAATTTTTTTATGTTTAACGGCAGTGAAAAGAAAAAATTTCTTTTTGTTTCAATTGACGGTTCAATTCAGGACCTTGCATGGCATGTTGCAAAAGAAGGCCATGAAGTAAAATACTCTATTGATGAGGCGTCACAAAAAGATGTCGGCGACGGCTTTGTTCCAAAAGTAGAGGACTGGCAGAAAGAAGTTTCCTGGGCAGATGTAATTGTTTTTGATGATGTAAGAGGCCAGGGGGCAAAAGCAAAAAAGCTGCGCGATGAAGGGAAAGCTGTTATTGGCGGAACTCCTTATACAGACAAGCTTGAGGATGACAGGGCTTTTGGCCAGGATGAACTGCAAAAAGCAGGCATTAGTGTTATTCCGCACTGGGATTTTACTTCTTTTGATGATGCAATAAAATTTGTCCAGGAGCATCCTGACAAGTATGTAATAAAGCCAAGTGGAAAAGCCCAGGTAATAAAGCATCTGCTTTTTGTAGGCGAAGAGGATGACGGAAAAGATGTTTTAAGGATTCTCAGTGATTACAAAAACGTCTGGGGCAAAAAAATAAAGGAATTTCAATTGCAAAAAAGAATTTCCGGGGTTGAAATTGCAGTCGGGGCTTTTTTCAATGGAAAAGAATTTGCAACCCCGATTAATGTTAATTTTGAGCACAAAAAACTTTTTCCTGGGAATATTGGGCCAGCCACAGGGGAAATGGGCACATCAATGTTCTGGAGCGAACCAAACAAGCTCTTTAACATGACTCTAAAAAAAATGGAAACAAAACTCAAAGAAGAAAATTATCATGGTTATATTGACATTAACTGCATTGTAAACGGAAGCGGAGTCCATCCTCTGGAGTTTACTTCGCGTTTTGGGTTTCCTACGATAAGCATCCAGCAGGAAGGAATCCTTACTCCAATTGGAGAATTTTTGCATGGAATTGCCTCAGGAACAATGTCAAAATTCAGGACAAGAATTGGCTTTCAAATTGGAGTGGCAATTGTTCTGCCGCCTGTTCCTTTCAGTGACAGTAAAACCTTTGAAGTTTATTCAAAGGACGCAGTAATTATTTTCAAAAAACCGAATTTTGACGGAATTCATATTGATGATGTAAAGCTTGTTGAAAACGAATGGGTTGTAACAGGAACATCTGGCTGGGCATTGGTTGTAACAGGCGATGGCCAGACAATGAGGCAAGCGCAAAAACAAGCATACAGCAGAATAAACAACATTCTTATTCCAAACATGTATTACAGGACAGACATTGGAAACAGATGGTTTGAAGATTCTGACAAACTGCAAAATTGGGGCTATCTTCGCGAATAAAAAATCTAGTGCAGCAGTTTCTGCGATTAAAACCGCCTTTGCTCTCGGTTTTAAAATACCTTTTGTTTACAAATTGTTTTATTAAAACAAGAAAAGACAAGAAATAACTCTATTTTTTTCTTAAATGAAAAACTCGCTGTTTAACGCAGGATAGCGTTATTTTAACTCTTTCTTAAAAATAGGAGTTGATAAAATTGAATTTTAATGAACTAAACATAAATGACGCCATAAAGAAGGCAGTCGAAAAAAAAGGCTTTGTAAAAGCATCTGAAGTACAGGAAAAAGTAATTCCCGCAGCCCTTTCAGGAAAAGACCTTGTTGGAAAATCAAAAACAGGCACTGGAAAAACAGCTGCATTTGCCATCCCCTTGATTGAAAAAATTAGCCCTGGCCAGGGATTCTCTGCTTTGATTGTTGTTCCTACAAGAGAACTCGCAATGCAGGTAAAAGAAGAAATTGCTTCAATTGCAATCGGTTCCCACGTAAAAACAATGGCTGTTTTTGGAGGCCAGAGCATTAACAGGCAAATGGATTTGCTTGAAAGAAACCCGGAAATAATTGTCGGAACACCCGGAAGGCTTCTTGACTTAATTTCAAGGCGTGCAATTTCATTTAAAACCACGAGGTTTTTGATTCTGGACGAAGCTGACAAAATGTTTGACATGGGTTTCAGGGACGACGTTGAAAAAATTATTTCCTTTTTGCCAAGAGAAAGGCAAACAATGCTTTTTTCCGCAACAATGCCTGATGATATTCTTCATCTCATTGAAAGAAACATGAAGCAGGATAAAATTGTTTTTAATTTAAGCATGGACAATGCGCCTGTACAGGAAGTGGAACAATTCTATGTAATGGTTGACAACAGGCAAAAAATTGATGCCCTGCACAGGGTTCTAAAAACAGAAAATTCCAAGGCCCTTGTTTTCTGCAGGACAAAAAGAACAGTTGACTGGCTGGAAAGGCAGTTATACCGAAGAGGGATAAGAGCGCTTGCAATCCACGGTGACAAGCCGCAGAACGCAAGAAACAGGATAATTGAAAACTACAAGAATTCAAAAGACGGTGTCCTGATTGCAACAGACATTGTTGCAAGAGGAATCCATGTTGAAGACATTGGAAGCGTCATAAACTTTGACTTTCCCCAAGAAACAGAAACCTACTTGCACAGAATCGGAAGGACAGCAAGGCAGGGAAAAAAAGGCAAAGCAATCAGTTTTTGCTCCAATGTAATGGAACTGGACAATCTTGAAAGAACAGGCATTAGAAGCAATTCCACAATACAGCAATTGCAGTAATTGCATTTGCTGCCTTTTTTATTTTTTTTGCTTCTGTGTATAAGCATGGCTAGTGCAAAAATCAATTTGCTTGGCTTGTCAGGAAGCCTGCGCAAGGATTCTTTCAACACTAAGCTTCTGCACAATGCAATGGAAATTGCAAGAAGTCTCGGTGCAGAAACAAAAATTTTTGACCTTTCCCAAATCCCGCTTTACAATCAGGATATTGAAACAAAAGGCTTTCCGGATTCTGTCCAAGAACTGAGAAAAAAAATTTTTTCTTCCAATGGATTGCTTGTATCCTCGCCAGAATACAATTTTTCTTTCACTGGCGTTTTAAAAAATGCAATAGACTGGACTTCAAGGCCTCCGGAAAATCCTTTTTCAGGAAAACCAGTTGCAATAATGGGCGCTTCTCCAAGCGGTTTTGGCGCTGTAAGAAGCCAGTTGCACCTGCGCCAGGCCCTGATGGCAGTGAATGCGCATGCAATTAATTATCCCCAAATTCACATTTCAAATGCTGACACTGCTTTTGACGAAAAAGAAAAATTAAAAGATTCAAAAAATTTGCAGCAATTGGAAAAACTGGTCGCTGTTCTTTTGGAAACAATCAGCAAAAATTAGGAAAAAATTTCTCGTTTCTCTGCTTTTGCAATCGAAACAAAAAAATGCCATTAACAGAATTCCAATAGTTCCCCAGTATCTTTATGGCAACTTTTAATTTTTTTGAATTATTTTCCAATTTTTTCTATTGAATACCCCAACAGGCTTCCCAGTATAATTGTCATTGTTGCAATCGGCACCAAGCTTGCTGGCTCTTTCCAGCCTATTAATATTGCTGCCGGAATCAAAAGCATAAAAGAAATTATTATTCCTTTGAGAGCACTGTTAATTTTTATATTTGAAGTGGAAATAATCAATCCCGAAACAACCCACAGGGAAAAAGCCGACAAAATTGCATCCAAAGAAAGATTTTGCAGAACCATCGGGATAACATCAATTATTCCTGCAATCACCCCAAACAAAAAACCAAACCGGGCTTTTTTCATAATTTAATCAATGCCAAACTAGTATTTAAGATTCCCCTCGCCCAACTCCGGGGAGAAAGTGTAACCCCATTTGTTTCTGCGGTTGTTTGCCTCGCACTGGTTAATTTGTTTTAAATAATGTTAAGCAATAATTGGTATTATGGAGAAAAAATTTTATTTGGACACTGCAATTTGGCGAGATTATTTTGAAGACTGGAAAGATAGCATCAGGCCTTTGGGAGAATTCGCTTTCCAATTCTTGAAAAATTGTGAGAAGAAGGGTTGTAAGGTTTTGTATTCCGGGCTTGTTGTCTATGAGTTAAAGCAGTATTATTCTGATGGCCAAATAAAGCAGGTTTTTTCTTCTTTCAAAGATTTTCTTGTAGAAGTTTCCCTTTCAAATGAACAAATTTCAGAAGCACGAAAAGTTTTGTCATCAATAAAGGGAACGCATCTCAAGGATGTTTTGCATGCTATTTTGGCCAGAGACAATTGCGCAGTAATGATAACCAGAGATAAACATTTTGATGTCTTAACTGATTTTGTAAATGTCGCAAAGCCTGAAGATATTCACTTTTGAACAAATTTCTTTTCAAGCATTTCTATGTATTCCTCTGCGGCTTTTTCAGTTATTTTTCTGAATTCTTCATCGTTTTTTGCCCTTCCTTTTCCTTTGAATATCCCTCTCGCAGCATAAAGTGCTTGCCAGGCCTGTTTTTTTGCCCTATTCTCTTCAAGTAATTGAAGTTTTGTTCTTATGGCATCTCTTAAAAAGTCGGATTTGGTGCTATAATGAAATTCTTTGATTCCCCGTTCTACTTGTTTCAAGACTGGTTTTTCCAATTTAAAGCTAACATATTCCATAACACAATGTAACACGAAGTGTTATTAAAAAACTATTGCTTATTATGTATAATTTTTGTATCCCAACTCTGGGCAGGGAGTGCAACTCCTGCCAATGTTACAATTCTGCAAGTTCTTTGTAAAATTCTTTGTACTGTTTTAAATGTACTTTTACAATGTGCTTGACGTCTTTCCATTCTGCCATTGTTATTGGTTCTCTTTTTCCTTTTACTTTAATTTTTTTCATTTAATTGCCTCGCGTGTGGTTTGCTATCCAGGTTACAATTTCTTCAATATTGGTTTGTGGTTTGACTGCCCATACTACAATGTTGAATCTTGATGTTTGTCCGACTTCCAGTTTTTTTCCGTTTAATTCAAGAAACGCCAGCATTGATTCAAACGCTGTCCTTTTGTTGCCATCCACAAAAGCGTGCCTTCTTGCAATTTCTATAAGCAAAGTTGCTGCCTTTCTGTCAACGCCTCTTGTGTCTGCCACTTTGTAAACAATATAATCAATTTCCGCTTCGTTCCTTATTGGGCCGTTTGTAAACTGCTTGTTAATATTGATGATGGCTTCTTTTGAAAGCGTTTTCGCAAAAATCCTCGCCATGTACAAATTCTGTAAATTACAGAATTTAAACATATTGTTCCAGTGCTGAAATAATTAGAGTCCGTGCCGAGAGAACCCTTTGCCGCGCTTTAGCGCGGAGATGAATCGCAGGCAATTGGTAAGGGGTTGTTAAGGGGAGAAGCCAGATTTT
>JAGVNX010000062.1 GCA_020053055.1 Candidatus Iainarchaeum sp. | reverse complement strand
CTGCCACAAGAAAAACAATTGCTGCTTGAAAACATTGAAACAATCAGGGCGCGCACCTCACTGGAAACAAAGGTTTTTGCAGTAAACGACAAGGAAAAATACGACCCTGAAAACAAGGCAGGAAAAGCAAAACCAATGAAGCCGGCAATTTATCTGGAATAAGGGCTAATGCTTTCCGGCATGAAGTCCATTTTGTATTCTCTTGAAATCTGGATTGACTCGTGGCTCAGGATTATGTCTGAAAATTTTTCCTTGAATTCTTTTGCAAGCGCATTAAACTCGGAGTAATTTTTTACTTCAGAATCTATTTCAAGGTCCCAAGCGCCGATGCAGAAGATTGAATAAGTAATATTCGGGTGCTTTCTGCAGAATTCTATTATGCTGCCGATTTTTTCTTTTGTAGGGGCACGAAAAGTGACAAACTGCTTGAAATAGAGCAAACCGAGTTTTTCATAATTGAGGTTCAGCCTGAAGGAAAGGATTATTTTTTCCCGCTTAAGCTTTTTTATTCCGTAAGAAACTTGCATAGGAGAAAGCCCTGTTTTTTCCGCAATTTCAGTAGTGCTAAGCCTCGCATTCATTGAAAGCACTCTTAAAAGCAAAAGTTCGTTTTCACTAAGCACTATGTTTCCGCAAATGCCGCCAAAACTATTGTGCCTAAGCTGGCTGTTTTGTCTTTCTACAAGATAGGACTTGGGGAATTCCGGGATTAAAATTGATATTGAAATGGCTTTTTTCAGGATTGCATCGCTGAACTTGTTCAGGACATCGGCAATAAATTCGTGAAAATAAAAAACATCCTTCAGGAGCACTCCACAAATAATGTTCCAGTTGCCTTCACAGGAAGCAAGCCAGAAAACCTGTTTTTTTGAAAGCAGATATTCAACAATCTGCTCTTCAGACTTTGACTTTTGAAGCTGAAAGTATATTTTGCACATGCGGTAGCCAAGCTTGGTAAGGTCAATATGGGCTGAAAAAGAATTGATTATTTTCTTTTCAATAAGCTTGTCTATGCGGTATTTCACGACTTCTTTTGACAATCTGGTTTTTCTTCCGATCTCAGCATTTGACTGCCTGCAATCAGTATCCAGTTCCAAAAGAAGCCTTCTGTCCTTCAAATCCAAGGAATCAACCATATTTTAACATAACAATAAAAAGCATTAAAATATTATCATTTTGATTAAAAAATAGAATATTTTGTTTTTATTTTCTGAAAAATCAATTTATATAAACACTTGCCTGATTGCACAAATTCTTTTCGCCAGCGGAGGCTTTGCATGGACAAAATTTTTGAAAACAGGGAAATTAACGAATTGTTCATTCCTTTCATTGAAATGGGATTTCCTTCAAGGGAAACATTCGGAAAAAAATTTGTTAACAGCTTCAAGCACTGGCTTTTTACTGAAGAGGAAATACTTGAAGCAGAAAAAAAAGACAGGTTGCTTTGCTTGGACCTTGAATTTGGGGTTGCTTGTTCGCTCAGATGCCAGTATTGCTATAGAAACATGGACAGTAGGGATATTGGAAGCCCTTTGTCGCTTGAGGAATGGAAAAATCTTGTTGACCAGGCAAAGAAAGCAGGAGTCAGGGCAGTAAAGCTTATAGGCGCCGGAGAATTTTTTGAAGACCCAAGGTTTTTTGAGGCACTGGATTACCTACTAAGTAAAAAAATCAAAGTTGTTTTGTTCACAAATGGCCATGTGCTTGCAGATGAAAAACTTGCAAGAAAATATCAGCAAAAAACTTCCGAAGAAATAATTGATTATCTTTTCAGGAAAGATGTTGGAGTATTCATTAAGGGAGACAGCTTCAAGCCAAAAGTAATGGATAAAATAGTGAATTATCCTGGATATACCAAATTAAGGAATATTGCGCTGAAGAAACTGATTGAAAAAGGCTTTGCATCTGAAAGCCCCACAAGGCTTGGACTTGAGGTCCAGGTTACAAAACAAACATATCCGGAGCTTTTGGATATTGACAAGCTGAAATATTACCTGAATATTTATTCCGATATGGTTACTTCAATGCCCTGCGGGAACTATTTTCAAAGGCAAAAAGAAAACAAAGTTATCGATGTTTCCTATGCAAGAAAACAGGAATTGTATAAAAAAATTTATGAACAAAACAGGTTTTTTAACATTCCATTTAATGCAGTTTCGCCTTTTATTGGGGGATTAAGCTGCACACAGCTTGGATACGGGCTGTACATTAATGTAAGAGGCCATGTTTTTGCATGCCCTGGAAAATTTCAAAACCTTGGCAACATACGAGAGCAGTCCTTGGAAGAAATCTGGAAGAACCATGCTGAAAAGAAAAAATATCGTAAAGCATATTTTTGCCCGCCAAGAACAGAAAGCCAAATAATCCAAAAAGAAATGATTGCAAAAATGAACAGCAAATTTGGATTAACAACTCCTGAAAACTAAAAAAGGCCATTAAAAAAATCACTAGCAGTCAATTTAATTGGTAGTAAAAATGCCTAAACCCAAATTTTCAAAGCAAAACTATTTTGGCTTAGGGCGTGTTCCAATTGGAATCGGCGCTGTAATAAAAGGCTGGAATATTATTGAAAAAGATTATCGCAATCCAAATGAATTGCCTATTGTTGATTTAAGAGTTATGACCTCCGCATGCCCGCGGGATTGCTTTCATTGTTTTATAGACAAGCAGAAAAAAGATTTAACCCCGGAAGAAATAAAGAACATTATTGACCAGCTTGCTGAATTGCATACAAGGGCAATTGACTTTTTGGGAGAAGGCGAGCCAACATTTGATGAAGATTTTTTTGAAATAATCGAATACACTGCAAAAAAAGGAATTCAGCCAATAGTTTTTACTGAAGCTGCAACAAAAATGCGTGACATTGAATTTGTAAGAAAAGTCAAAAAAACAGGCGCAAGTGTCTGCCCGAAATGCGACAGTCTGTTCAGTCCGGAATACCAAAACTGGGTAGTGGGAGATAAAACAGGAAAATATTTTGAACAAAGAAACCAGGCAATTGAACTATTGATTAAAGAAGGTTTTAACAAAAAGGAAAAAGACGGTTCAACAAGGCTTGGCTTTGTAATGGTTATTTCAAGGAAAAATGCGCATGAAGTGGAAAAAACTTTGCGTTATTGCAGGGAAAATAATTTGTGGGTTGTTTTCAATGATTTTCTCCCTGCGGGAAGAAGCGGGAAAGACAACTTTGACAGGGCAATAATGTTAAACGAAGAAGAAAAAAAAGTGCTTAGGGAAACAGTGAAAAGAGTTGACAAGGAATACGGATTTGAACACCCAATTTACAATAATTTTGCAACAATGCCCTGCGTTGAATTTATTGAAATGTGGGGCAATGGAAACGTACACCCCTGTGAGACCAATGAAACAATAATAGGCAACATAAGGAAAAATTCAATTAAAGAACTGCAAAAAAAGATAATTGAAAAATTTCCAATGCATGACAGAAAAACCTGCGATGGGACCTGCCTGTACAGGCCAGGGATTCCAAACAAATAAAAACACTTTTTATTCAATTATTTGCATGTTAATCAGAGATTTGGCAAAAAGCAAAAAATTCATTGCGGGAGATGCAACAATTTTCAGGTCAATCTTGCATCCCGCTTATGATGGCCTGGATTTGTGCTACTGCCTTGGCCAAGCGGTTTTAAAGCCTGGAAAGGCTTCCCTCTGGCACAGGCTGAAAAGCTCTGAAGCTTATTTTATTTTGAAGGGAACGGGGTTAATGCAGATTGATTCAGAAAAAGCAAAAGTAAAACCAGGCCAGACAATTTTTATCCCAAAAAATGCAAGGCAAAGAATAAAAAATACTGGCAAGAAAAGCCTTGTTTTTTTATGCATTGTTTCGCCAGCATGGAAAAAAAAGGATGAAAAAGTGCTGGAATAATTTTTTTTTGGAGGAATTGCAATGGATGAAATAAAAGACCTTGAATATGGAATAAAAAAGCTCAATATTGAAATAACAAACCTTGAAAAAAGGCTAGTTCAAAAGAAAAAATCAGGTTTACTGTATCCAGAGGAGGAAGAGGAACTTTTGAAAAAAATACAAGAACAAAAAAAAGAAGTTGCAAAACTCGAAGCAGGCATTAGAAAAATAGAAAACGAATCAGCAAGAGGCAGCAACATTAATGGCAGAATTGATTTGGAATAAAAAGGAGAGTGTTTACATGCAGTCAAAAAAACCAAGACCCAGGGCAAAAAGTCCAAAGCCGAATACGGGAAGAGCCAATCCAATAAGAACGCGAAATCTTCAGGCAAAAAGAAACCTTACAATGAGAATGCTTGAAGCACTTTGGGGCGCAGCACAAGATTCTTCAGACATGAACCCATTGCCTGCCAAAGACAATGCAATGCTTTCAGGAATCAGAAACAGGTTACTTGAAAATCCGCGCGCTTGGACAATTGCGGATTATACAAATGTATTAAGGGCATACAAACGCTTTTTTGGAAAAAACGCAAAGCCAGAATAATCAGCCCAAAGCAATTATTATTGGCCCAATTGCAACAGTGCAGGCCAATAAAAACCATTACATTTCTTCAATGGTTTCAATATTCAACAATGCCAACCCGTTCTTCAAAACCTGTGCTGTTGCAGCCACAAGCGCAAGCCTTGCTTTTGCAGTTTCCTTATTTTCCGCCTGCAAAACAGGCACTGCATGATAAAAAGAATTGAATTTTTCAGACAAATCAATCAAATAATGGCAAATAATATGCGGAGACAAATTCTTGGCTGTTTTCTGGACAATGCCAGGAAAATCAGCAATCAAAGAAACAAGCTCTGATTCCGACTGTTCTTTTAACAAGCCAAAACTTGCTTTTGCAAAAGCCCCTTTTCCCAGGGCTTTTCCCTTTAGAAAAAAAGCCTTTCTCAAAATGCTTTTTGCACGCGCAAAAGTATATTGAACATAAGGCCCTGTTTCCCCTTCAAAAGCAATGCTTTTTTCCGGGTCAAAATTCATGTCTTTTGCAGCATCAATTTTTAATAAAAAAAACTTGATTGCAGCCAAAGCAATTTTTTCACTGCGTTTACCAATTTCCTTTTCACCAAGGCCCTTGTGCCTTTTTTTGATTTCCTTTCCAGCCAAAAAAGCCATTTCTTCCATTAAGTCATCTGCATCAACAACTTTTCCTTCCCTTGATTTCATCCTGCCTTCCGGCAAAAAAACCATTCCAAAGGAAAGATGCCTGCAATTTTTGGCCCAAGAAAAACCGAGTTTTTCAAAAATTTTGAACAATTGCTGCAAATAAAGATTCTGCTCATTCCCCACAATCCAGATTGCTTCATCAAGCTTGAATTTTTCAAACTTGTGCCTTGTCAAAGCCAAATCGTTTGTAGCATAAATGCTTGTGCAGTCGCCACGCAAAACAATTTTGTTCGGCAATTCAGGCTCAAGCAAAGCAACCAAAGCGCCTTCAGAATTTTTTTCAAAAACCCCTTTCTTTATTCCCGCATCAATAATTGGCCTTGCTTTGTCAAAAAAATCAGATTCAAAAAACTCCACATCAAACCTGCTTCCAAAACGCTTGTAGGTCTGCTTGAAACCTTTCAAAATCCAATTATTCATTTTTTTCCACAAAACAATTGTTTCCTTGTCCCCGGATTCCCATTTTTTAAGCAATTCCTGCGCTTCAGACTCCAAAACAGGGTTTTGTTGCGCCTCTCTTGAAAACAAAACATAATATTTTCCAACAAAATGATCCCCTTTCATTTTCTCTTTTTCAGGAGAAGCAGAGTTTCCAAATTTTTTGTATGCAACCATGCTCTTGCAAATATGAATGCCCCTGTCATTGTACAAATTTGCTTTTATAACCCTGTTTCCAACAGAGCTTAAAACATTTGAAACAGTCATTCCAATTGAATCATTTCTCAAATGCCCCAGATGCAAAGGCTTGTTAGTGTTCGGCGCAGAATATTCAACCATTATTCTCTTTTTTGAAACATTGCCGTTTCCAAATTTTTCTTTCTGCTTAAAAACCAGTTTCAAAGTTTGTTCCGCAAGATTCTGCTTTTTCAAAAAAAAGTTCAGGTAAGGCCCAGCTGCTTCAACTTTTTCAAACCCTTTTGGCAGAACAATTTTTTTCTGCAATTCCAAAGCAATTTCTGCAGGCGCCTTTTTCAGGAGCAAAGCAAGCTTGAAGCAGGGCAAAGCAAAATTGCCAAGCCTTGAATCTTTCGGAGTTTCAATAAAAAAAGCCAATTGCTCCAAAGAAACCTTCTTTTCAAGTGCAATTGCAAGAGCAGAAACAAGGTCTTTTTTGAAATCCATAACAAGATAATAATTGGCAATTCAGATTTAAAAATCTACTTCAAGGCTTTTTCCGCAAGCATAATCGTGTCTTTTGAAACTCTCGGGGTTTTTTTCATTTCCGCAAGAGAAAACCATTTGATTGCATGATGGGCCTTTTTTTCATGAGTTAATTTTCCACTGATAATTTTGCACAAATAAACCAAATCAATGTGCTCGTGTGCAAAATCCCTGTGCGAATCCTTTGGAATTTTTTCCATTTGGAGATGAAAAGGAATTATCAGTGATTTTACATCGCCAGCTGCCTCAGCCAGTTTGAATTTTTGCCCAAGGACTTTTACATTAAAGCCAGTTTCTTCTTTTGCCTCTCTTACAAGCGCTTCTTCCGGAGTTTCTGTTTCCTCAATATGCCCGCCTGGAGGCAGCCATAACCCAGTGCGCTTATGGTCAACCAAAAGCATTCTCTTATTTTCATCAAAAATAAGCGCTGTTGCAACAAAATCTTTTTTCAATTCCGAACACCAAAAATTGTTAGCAGGAACAAAAAAATAGTTATTTACAATTTAAAAAGCTAACCAAAATTTATTTGCTGAAATTTTAATCATAAGCTACTACTGACCCTGAATAACCGCCATAACTAGAGTAAACATTATAATATCCGCGCGGATAATATGCGCTTGGCGGATAATATGTTTGTGGTGGCACATAATAAGTGTTGCTTGGCATTTTGTAATAAGAATTTGTCACATAATAATTTGGCCTGCCATAATAATTAATGCTTGTTCTATGGCCATTAGAATTTACATTTACATGGATTTCTGCAACATTGTGCTTAACCCATTTCACTGTTTCCTTGATTTCTTTCCAGACAGAAGCTGAAACAAAGCTTGCACTGAACAATATTCCCAGGATGACAAGCAAAAGCACTATTTTTTTCATACAAAAAACTGCTTGCAAAATGTTTATAAAGAATAGCGGACCCGGAGGGATTTGAACCCTCGACCCCCTGCTCGCTTACGGCCTTTTTTTATTTTGAGAACAATTTTCAGTTTTGCGGAGCAAAACTGTTTCTTTCCCAAGGCTTTCTTTGCAAAGCAAAGAAAGGCTTTAGAAGGCAGGTGCCCTATCCAGGCTAGGCTACGAGTCCATGCCAATTATTGTAATTTAATAATCTGGTTAGGAGTTTATATTAATTTTGGCAATCAATGGTTTTAAAGCCTTGGGATTAAGATTGTGGGAAAATGAATTCAAAAGAAATAATTGCAAAGCTCAAAAGCAAGGCAAACCTGCGCTGTGTTGAAGAAATGGTGCGGTTTGGAATTAACCCAAAAAACACTTTGGGAATTTCAATTCCTGTTTTGTGGAAAATTGGAAAAGAGCACAAAAAGAATCATGCGCTTGCACAGGCACTTTGGAAATCCAAAATTCACGAAGCGCGGATACTTGCATGCATAATAGAAGACCCTGCAGAGGTTTCTGAAAAACAGCTTGAAAAATGGGCAATGGATTTTGATTCCTGGGATGTCTGCGACCAATGCTGCATGCGAGTTTTTGACAAAACACAGTTTGCCTGGAAAAAAGCATTTGAATGGCCTGCAAGAAAAGAAGAGTTTGTCAAGCGGGCAGGTTTTGTTTTAATGGCAGTGCTTTCAGTGCATGACAAAAAAGCAGAAGACAGGCAATTCCTCAGATTTTTTTCAATCATAAAAAAAGAATCAACTGATGAAAGAAATTTTGTAAAAAAAGCAGTGAACTGGGCTTTAAGGCAGATTGGAAAAAGAAACAAGGCCTTGAACAAAAAAGCAATTGAAAAAGCAAAAGAAATTTTGAAAATTAATTCAAAGTCTGCAAAGTGGATTGCAAAAAATGCCTTGAAAGAGCTTGAGGAAAAAAAATTTAAGGCAAAAGCAAAAAAAACACTAAAATTAACTGTTTAACTATTAAAAGTAAGTTTTATATTTGTTTTTTTACAAGTGTTATTTGATTAGCATGGGCAATGAATCAAAAAGCATTACTTTTGAAACTATTATTGCATTAATCATTGTAGTCGGAAGCTTCATGTATATTTATGATTATTTCATTGCACGGGCACAACTTGACGTGATTGTTGCAGTCATTCTTTTTGCAGGCGGCCTGGTCTGGCTTTTTTCCAATATCTGGAAAAAAAAGTAACCTTTTTATTATAAGACACACTATTTCTTAAAATGCAAGATTTACTTTTACTTATTGCCGCATCTGTTCCAAGCGCAATTTCAGGCCCTTTTGACTGGCTGTTTTTTCCTGCCATTGCAATTCTTGTTTTTTGCATTGCCCTTGTCGCATGGTGGTTTTTTTTCAAAGGCAAAAAGCCATCAGCGCTTTCCAAAAAAAACATTGCAGGCACAAGCCGGCAAGGCGCAGGAATCTTTAAAAAAATTTTTGGGCACTTTGAAAAAGCCAAGGCAAACAGCCTTTATGAAAAAAAACGCCAATTGCTGCAGGAACTTGAGGTTGCAGAACAAAAATTCATGAAACGCGAAATCCTCGAAGAAAATTATAAAAACCTTGTGGGAAAAAAACAGCAGGAACTAATCCAAATTGACACTATGCTTTCAAAGCAGGCGCCAGCCAAAGAGATTTCCAAATCTGAATTGACTGAAGTTGAACCAAAAAACAGGCACTTGCTCAAAGAACTTTTTGAAAAAAAACAAAAATGCCAGCAGGAAATGGAGCTCGCGCAAAACCGTTATTTTAAACGCAAAATTGACGAAAAAACCTATCAAAGCATTGTCAATTCGTGCCAGGCAAAAATAATTGAAATTGACGGGAGAATTAGGTCAATCAAAACAACGCAGGATATCAAGCAAGCCTTTTTTGACCTCAAAGAAAAACTCAAAGTTGAACAACAGGATTTTGCCCAAAAAGAACAAGCAGAAATTGAAAGAATTGCAAAAGAAATCCTTGCCCAAATTGAAAAATCAAAGAATAACCATTTTTGAATAGGATAGGGGGTTTTGTCCCCCTATGACCCCCTTGCGCCTCGCTCCCCCGCCAACCCCTGCGCCTGTTGGCTTGGGGTTGTCGTACCCGAGCTCGG
>JAGVNX010000067.1 GCA_020053055.1 Candidatus Iainarchaeum sp. | reverse complement strand
CCATTTCCAAGTTGGCTTTATTGTTATTTTTTTTCCAGACACAGTACTTTTTTCTTCTTGGTCGCTTGTTAGTATTGTTCCTTTTTTTAGATTGAAATTATTCATTGCTTCTATTAGGCCTGCTGTTTCTCTTTCCTTGTTTTCGGGGGTTAGTTTCCACGTTGCTTGTATTGCCTCAACAATTTTATTTCCCTTTTTTACTACAAAATCGCATTCTTTCGCATCACTGGAATAATACGTGTCTTTTGACCTTCTTTTGAGTTCTATGGCAACAAGATTTTCAAGCATTTTGCCTTCATTGTCACTGAAGCTAAAACCCAGCGCAGTAATGAGCCCATTATCAATACAATACAGTTTTCTTGGGTTTTGAATCTGTTTTTTTATGGAGAAATCAAACTTTGGCAGAAACAAAAACAAAAAAGAGTTTTCAAAGGCATTCAGCACTTTTTTAACACTTAAGAGGTTAGTTATCCCCATTAACTCACCCGCTTTTCTTGAACTAATTTTTCCAGAAGGGTTTGAAAGGAAATAGGCTGAAAGTTCTTTTACTGGTTTTTCAAAATTGGCTCCAAGCCTTGCTATTACATCACGATAGAGAATATTTTCATATAATTCCCTCAAAATTGTTTCGTCTTCAGAAAGAACCATTTTCGGAAAACCACCATTTTTGTGGTATTCCGCAAAGGCGCGCCTTATCTGTGCTTGTTTTTTCGCATCAAGCAAATAGTTTTCTATATTAATCCGTTTTGCAACCAAGAATTCTCTAAAATTGAATGGCTCCAAGTGCAAGTTAATGCTTCTCCCTGTTAACGTGCTTGCTATTTCCTTGCTCAAAAGCCTTGAATTTGAGCCCGTTATAATTATCGCGTGTTTCTCTTTCAATCTGTTTACCCATTTCTCCCAGTGTTTGACTTCTTGCACCTCATCAATAAACAAAAATGATTTCTCAGAATATTTGTTTTCAACTAAATAATCCTCAATTTTTTGAAAGTCATTATGCTCAAAACCAATTAGCCGTTCATCACTGAAATCTAAAAAAAGGCAGTCTTTTTTGTCTAATTTGAGTTCTTCTCTGACCAGCAGCATTAATGACGATTTCCCACAACGCCTGACGCCTGTTATTATAAGGGGCAATTTGAGTTTCAATAAAGAAACAACTTTACAAACAGCTTCCCTGCGAATAAGGTTTTGAGAACTAAAAAACTGGTTCTGCTGGCTCGAAAGCACCAAATACAAAGAGTTTCTGTCCATGCATATTATAGTTACCAAACAAAATAAAAACCTTTCTAAAGTGATACTAAAAAAGTATCACTTTATATTAAAAGTGCTACAAAAAATGTATCGCTTATTGCTCATTATAATGAGCAATAATGCACAATATCGCTCAATACAATGCACAACTGCCCCGCAGTATTTACTGGCAATTTTACGCTTATAAAACTATCTGAAATTGAGAAACAGAATGCTTTTAATTGCTCAATTGCAAAAAAGAGGTTTATTTTTCAGTCAAATAATCAAGGGCAGTTATAATTTTTTTGTTTGTTACGTGCAGTAACTGTCCTTTGCCCTCTGCTCTTATTTCTGCATAGTAGGCGCCTTTGCCATTCTTGCAAAAATATAAAAAATCGCCAGACCTCAGCTTTAGCAAAGCCTTTGTTCTGGATTGTAAAAGCTTCAGCCTTAACACAACATTCGGCCCGGGAGCGACAGCCCTTCGACTATCAGTAGGATCAAAAACTCGAATTAACTTTTTGCGCGTTCTTGAAGGAACTCCAACAGGATTGCCCTGCCAGTTTTTTCTTTGAATATTTGGCGTAAATACTTTTCTCCTGTCCCCAAGCATTGCTGGTGCTCTTGGTCTCTGCATCCTTACATCACTTCAATTATTTACAAGTCGTTTTATGCTTATAAAACTTTCGCCTGTTCTGTGTTTTTATGGCGGCAGGCAATATTGCAAAGAGCAGGGAAATGGAGCGGCTTAGGGCAAAGCTTTCTGTGGATTTGCTCTGGATTTATATTTTGGGCATTATTAAGGAAAAACCCATGCACGCTTATGCCCTGCGCAGTGAAATTGAAAAGCGATTTGGCTTTTTGCCGGGAAACGTTTCGGCTTACGTTGTCCTTTACAAATTGCATGGCAGGGGCTTTGTTTCTAGCAAGGAACAGGGAAATCGGACTGTTTATTCAGTAACCCCGAAAGGAACTGAATTGTTCAAGGAAGCGGAAAAGGAATTTTTGAAAAAGCAAAAAATGTTGTTTGGCTAGGGAATGCCTGTTTCTTTTTTAATTTCATTGTTCTTATTCTTGTTTGAATGGAAAAGAAATTGTTGTTTCAGCTTGTTGCATTATTTTTGATTACCCAGTTAATCGGGCTTTTTGTAGCATACAATCTTGTTTTAGGAATAAAATCCGGGGAAATTGCGCAACCCGGGATTATAAGCGAAAATCCTAATGACCCTTTGAATGCAATTGCATTGATTGGCTATATTCTCATTGGAACCGGGGTTTTTTTGGTTTCAATAAAATTCATGAAAAGGCCTTTTGTTTTCAGGATTTTAGAAGCATTCATTGTTTTTATTACTTCTTGGCTTGTTTTTGAATTCGCCTTGGGAGAGCCGATTGGCATAATTTGTGCTGCCTTGTTTTTGCTTGCAAGGATTGTTTTCAGCAAAAGCATCTGGCTAAGGAATGCGAGCAGCATTCTTTCAGCGGCAGTTGTGGGGTCGCTTGTGGGAGTAACCCTCGGCATGATTCCTGTTTTGATTTTTGTAGTGGCTCTCGCAGCTTATGATTACATAGCTGTTTTCAAGACAAAGCACATGGTTGCACTCGCAAAAGGCATTCAGGGAAAAAACCTTGCGTTTACAATTGCAATGCCGACTAAGCAGCACACTTTTGAATTGGGCACAGGGGATTTTGTTGTCCCCTTGGCTTTTGCAACAAGCGCAATGCGCGGGTCTTTTGATGCAGGAATTGCTTTTCCGAATTATTTTTTCATTGCAATCCTGATTCTGATTGGAAGCATTTTCGGGCTAATTCTCACTATGGAATATTTGAGCAAAAGAATAGGCACTGCACTGCCTGCGCTTCCGGTGCAGACTGGAATAATGCTCGGAATGTTCTTGCTTGGAAAAGTTTTGATGTTTTGAACCAGCTCAATGCAGGAAAACTGCTTTTATTGCTTCTAAACCATAAAAAATTGCGCATGCTATTATTATGTGCCGAATTACCCTGCCAAGCAGCACGCATAAAAAAAATCTTTTCCAGTCAAATTTTATAAGGCCTGCTGCTATTCCAATGAAATCGAATGGAAATGGAATTAATGCGCCCAAAAAAATGAATATTGTGCCCAAATTTTTTATTCTGTTTTTGAAATCGTTTATCCTGCCCATTTGTGCGTGAGTCATTTTTTCAATTGTTTTTGAGCCAAAATATCCAAGCGCATAGCCAGTCATTTCTCCGATTGCTGCGCCAATTCCAGCCACTATTCCTAAAAGCAGGGGATTGTAAATCTGGAGGCTTGCTATTGCAACAAAAATAATGTCAAAGGGAAGCGGAAGCAGGACAGATGCGTTCAAAGCTATTGCTGCAAGGAACACGCCTATTAAGCCGTAATTCAACACGAATTGAAAAAGCAAATCTTCCATTTTGACCTTTTAAGAATAGGAAATTTGGGTTTAAATCCTTTTTGGCTTGTTGGATTCATTGAAACTTTGCTTTGAGTTTTTCGTGTGTTTTGACAAGCGTTTCAAGTTCAGGGGAAACCTTCCAATTCCAAAGCACGGGCTTTCCTATTTTTTCCGCAATAATCTTCCTTATGTACTGTGATGGCACTATTTCAGGAATATTAAACAAGTATTTTTCACAATTATTTGTTTCAAGGAAAAAATACGGCTTTCCTTTTTCAAATTGTTTTTTCAAATCCGCACAAGAACTGATTTTTTTGAATTCGAAATTTTTGGACAAATCAGGGAAAACGTCCAATTGCACAGGAACCGCGTGGATGTGTGCATGGCTTACACAGCAACCGGCTTTTTTTGTTTCGGAAGCCGGGCCATGTTCAAAAAATATTGGGGCACAATAGTTTTTTGTCAAGACTTTTCTGACCTTTGCCTGTACAGATTCAAGCTCCTTGTAAAGCGCGCTCGGGATTCCTCCGACAGAAATATAATGTTTTTTTGGCGCAATAAGCAGGTAGCCCTCTACAATTTGGCCGATTGAAGGAAAAACAAGAAAATTTTTTGATTCAAAAAGAATCCTGTTGCCCAGATTTGCGCCTTTAAATTCAGCATGCCCAGATTCGAATTCTTTGCAATAGGGGCAATCGCAGGAAAACATAATAAAATTAGCAAAATCAAGGTTTTTAAAACCAAGCAAGTCTAATTTAATTATATTAATTGCTTTAAATTCTCAATTTTTTAAAAGTGTTTTGTAATGGAATACGAGCAGATGCTGGACAGGCTTTATTTGTCTTTGCCGAAAGAGGCTTTGAACAAGGAAAGATTTGAAATGCCAAAGGCAGAGTCTTTTATCCAGGGGACAAAAACAATAATAAAAAATTTTTCCGCGATTCTGAAAGCAATCAACAGGGATGACGAGCAGTCAAAAAGGCATTTAGTAAAGTTTTTTGCAAGGGAAACAGCGACTGCCGCAAACATTGAGGAAAACAAGATTATTTTGGGCGGAAAATTTTCGGATTTTCAGGTTAATGACTTGTTGAAAAGTTATATCACACAGTTTGTTTTATGCCCCGTATGCAAAAAGCCGGATTCGCATGTAATTGAAAAACTGGGCGTGAAGATTCTGAAGTGCGAGGCCTGCGGGGCAATTTCCTCGATAAAAGGATTGTAAAAAAAAAGCGCGGTGAAAAACTATTTTTCACAAAATTCACAATTCCGGAAAATATTCAATGCTTGCGGTGTGTGACAAGGAGCTTTCCGGAAAAACCCTGAAAAGTGAAAACATGGAGTTTTTTGTCAATAGAAAATTTTATGGTGACACAAAAATTTCTGAGAAAAAATTAGCCGAATTGTTAAATGAATTTGACAATATTAATTTGATTGGCAATAAAAGCGTTGGAGTTGCCTTGAAAGCAAAAATCATAGGGGAAAAAAGCATAATCAAAATTGCAGGAATTTCCCATGCACAGATTTTCAAATTATAATTGAAAAGTGAAAAAAATGGCTGAAAAAAAAGGGGATGCTGGCCCTGAAGAATATGTCTGGGTAAGGTTTCCCAAGGAAAAAGATAATGAACAGTTTGCTATTGTCCTGCAATTAATGGGCGGAGACCAGATAAAAGCAAAATGTGCCGATGGCCTGGAAAGAAACTGCAGAATCCCAGGCAAAATGAAGAAAAAAGTCTGGCTGCGCGAAGGCGACTTGATAATAATCAAAATATGGGATTTCCAGCCAATCAAAGCAGACGTAGTCTGGCGCTTTTTGGGAAACCAGACTGAATGGCTCAGGCGCAAGGGCTATTTAAAGAACTTGGCTGTTTAATTATATAGAACTATAGGAGTTTTGATAAACTTGAAAAATATAAGAGCGTTTTTATCCGGAACCCAGAACGAGATTGAAGAATATTGTGATGAATGCATTAACCATAACCAGATATTCTTTTTCACTGGCGGCGAGAAAAACAAGCACCTGTTTGAATGCAATATTTACTCTTCAAAAGACTGGCGATTTGTAAAAGAATTTCCAAAATCTGGGCTTGGCTGCTCAGGCGGAATTCCATTGGGAAGGGCATTCAATGCGCGCATGCTGGTTCATGTGAAAAAAAATTTTTCAAAGGCAAAAAGCGAAAAAAAACAATAGGTAAACGACTGCCGCTGAAGCGGCAGGCGTTCGAAGAACACCAAAACAAACAAGAAAACACAATTTTGCCATGGTTGCATTCATACCCCTGCGAAGCAATTTTCCCAAGGCTTTTGCTTGCAAAAGGCTTTTGAAAGCGACTGCGTTCTGCTCTGCGAAATTGTAAAACTGAAAACCATTAAATTAAGATTGCAATTACTAATTCTCATTGTGCCAATTGGTTATTATGGAAAAAGAAAAGTTTTTGCTGCAGAACCTTGTGCCTGAAGAGGAAACACAACGGATTTTTGACAAGGTTTTTGACAAAACCGCAATTGAAACCCTGCATTATCTTGCCCACAAAGGCTATTTCAATAAAGTGGAATTTGTCATCAGCACTGGAAAAGAAGCCCATGTTTTTCGGGCTGTTGATGCTTCCGAAAATTTTAGGGCAGTAAAGATTTATAAGATTGAAACAAGCGATTTCAATAACATGGCCAAGTATCTTGAAGGGGACATGCGTTTCAAGAAAACCAAGCAAAACAAGCGCAGCCTGGTTTTTTCCTGGACCCGCAAGGAATTCAGGAACCTTGAGGCATTGAACACTGCTGGCATTCCTGTTCCCCTTCCGATTGCTTCAAAAAACAATGTTTTGGTAATGGAATTTATTGGAAACAACGGAGAAGCGGCAAAAACAATCAAGGAAAACCCGGTTGAAATTGAAAAATTTTTTGATTTTGCAGTGGATTCCCTTGCAAAAATGCTTTTTCGGGCAGAACTCGTGCATAGCGATTTTTCAGAGTACAATGTTTTGAACAACAGGGGGAAACCGATTCTTATTGACTGTGGCCAGGCAGTCCTTACTTCGCATCCTAATGCGCGTGATTTTTGGCAGAGGGATTTGAAAAACATTGCAAATTATTTGAGCAAGAATGGCCTGAAAAAAACCTCTGCTGAAATAGAGGAAAAAGTCAGGGAAAAGAAAAACAATTTATAAATTAATAATTTTTATATATTATAATATATAATATATTGGAGAATTTGGTTTTGTGAAAACTGTTGAATAGGTTTAAATTGTTATTTGTTTATTCAAATAATTGCTTTGTTGCTGGTGTTTTTTTTTGCCTTTGCTTGATAACATTAAGATTCCAAAAGAAAGAATTGCTGTTGTAATCGGAAAAAACGGGGCAGTAAAAAAAAGATTGAGCAATTGACCGGAATGGCGCTTAGCGTGGAAAGCGCCACGGGAAATATTTTTTTTGAGCAAAAGGGAAAAAAACAGGCGGATTTTTTGTCTGCATTGAACATTGTAAAGGCAATTGGCCGCGGTTTTTCTCCGGAAAACGCTTTTTTGCTGCTTGATGAAGAAAACTTTTTGCAAATAATTGATTTGACCGAATTCGGAAAAACAAAAAAAAGATTGTCTTCAAGAAGAGGAAGAGTAATCGGCACTGAAGGAAAAATCCGCAAAAGAATTGAAGATGAAACAGAAACAAAAATAAGCATTTTTGGAAAAACAATTTCAATAATCGGAAAAATTGAAAATATTGAAATTGCAAAAAAAGCAGTTGAAATGATTGTGCAGGGCGCAAGGCATACAAGTGTTTTCGATTTTATCAGGGAAAGCTCTTTGTCAGAACGCAAATTTGAGTTGTAAAGTGGTTTTTATGGTTGAAGAGAAAAAAATTTCTGAAGAAGAAAATGGAAACGGCCCTGTTTTGACCGCAGAGCAGCTTGCAAAAGAATTCAAAGAGCATTCTGTCGCAGAATTTTTCAAGAAAAACAGGCAGATGCTTGGCCTTACCGGAAAAATAAAGACTCTTACAACAATTGTGCATGAATATGTTTCAAATTCCCTTGATGCCTGCGAAGAATCAGGAATTTTGCCTGAAATAGAAATTAAAATTTCCGAGTTGAGCGAGGAATATTATGAAATAATGGTAAAAGACAACGGGCCCGGCCTTACAAAGGAAACCCTTGGAAAAGCATTGGGCCAGTTGCTGGCTGGAACAAAATTTCACAGGATGATGCAAATGCGCGGCCAGCAGGGAATTGGCGCCAGCGGGTGTACAATGCTTTCATTAATGACAACAGGAAAACAGATTCAGGTTATAAGCGGAACTGCAAAGCATTCCCCTTTCATGGCGGAAATGACTATTGACCCAAAAAAGAATGAGCCTAAAATAATTAAAATTGAGGAAATTAAAAAGGAATTCACAGGGCTTGCCATTAAGGCAAAATTCAAGGAAGTCAAATACCAAAAGGGAGAGCAATCGCCTTTAGAATATTTGAGACGGACTGCAATTGCAAATCCCCACGCAAAAATTATTTTTATTGACCCTTTTGGCGAAAAAACTGTTTTTGAACGGACTGCGAAAACAATTCCTGCAAAGCCTATTGAAGTCAAGCCCCACCCAAAGGGAATTACTGTTGATGAATTGCTGACAATGGCAAAAGCAACTCAGGGAAGAAAAATTTCGTCTTTTTTGAAGACTGATTTTGACAGGACCGGCGACAAGGCAATTGAAGAAATTTCAAAGAATATTTCTTTTGACATGAACAAAGACCCAAAAAAAATGTCTTGGGAAGAAGCGGAAGAAATAATCAAGTCCTTCAAAACCACAAACTTTATTGCGCCAAGCACTGAAGGATTAAGTGCAATCGGAGAAAACCGGATTGAAGCTTCCTTGAAGAGCATTGTGAAACCGGAATTTCTTTCTGTCCTGACAAGAAAACCCACTGTTTACAAGGGCGGGTTTGCATTCCAGGTTGAGGTTGCAATTGCTTATGGCGGAAACTCTGGAAAAAGCTCAGGCGAAAAAGACGAGCAAACAGGCCAGGAAATCAAGCGCGTTGAAGTAATGAGATTTGCAAACAGGGTTCCATTATTGTTTGATGCCGGTGGTTGTGCGCTTTCAAGGGCAGTTCAGGGCCTGGATTGGAAACGGTATGGAATAAAAAATCTTGATAATGCGCCATTAACAGTTTTTGTACACATGCTTTCAGTGCATATTCCTTACACAGGCGCGGGAAAACAGGCTGTTTCCGATGAAGAAGAAGTAATGGAAGAATTACGCCTGGCTTTGATGCAGGCAGCACGGCAGATAATGCGGAGTATTGCGGGAAAACGCAGACTGGAGGAAAAAGAGCAGAAGAAAAAATTGTTTTTGAAATATGCAACGGAAGTGGCAATTGCATTGCATGAGCTTACCGGAAAGAAAAAGGACGAAATCGAAAAAAAATTCCATGCAATTGTTTTGAAAAAATTAAAGCTTGAGGAAAAAATGGAAAAAGAACTGGAACAAAAGACAGACGAGGAAATAGCTGCAGAGCTTGAAAAAGAAGCGGAAAAGGAAAAAAAAGGCAAAAAAAATAAAAAATCTGCAATCAAAGAAAATGACGGTGAAGAATAATGGCTGATGATGTAAAAGCAAAAGACGCAGAAGTAATAAAAAGGCTTGAAGGATTGGGAAAACAGGTTTTTGACCAGATTGACGCGGGAAAAGAGCCGTCAATAGAACTGCCTGTCAGGACTCTTGGAAACATTTTTTTTGACAGAAAAAGCAAGACAATCAAGCTTGGAGACAAAACTTCGCAAAGGCAATTTTTGAACATTGCCCATACAAGAAAATTCATGCAGACAACTCTTGTTGCATCGGAAATCAAAAAAATAATCAATCAAAATGCAACAACAAGCATCAGAGATCTTTATTATGCGCTGAAACACACAATTGCGGACACAAACGAAAACAGCTTTAATGATCAAAGCGAATCAGACCCGCTCATTGAAGATATTGAATCAAGCCTTGATTTGTTGAGGGAAGAACTGCATCTTGCAGCCTCAAGCAAAGGAGTTATTGTAGGCAACATGAAAATAAAAGACGGAAAAGATACCATTGATTTGACAAGAATGGGTTCTGGCGGATGGGGAATCCCAAGCAATGTTGAACCTGAAAGAATTGAAATAAAGGATTTGGACGCGGAATATATCCTATTCATTGAAAAAGACGCTGTCTGGAAAAGATTCAACGAGGATGCATTCTGGAAAAAAAACAGGTGCGTTATAATTACCGGAAGAGGCCAGCCTTCAAGAGCGGAAAGGCGGCTTGTGCAGAGGCTGAACAACGAGTATAATTTGCCTGTTTTTGCATTAATGGATGCAGACCCTTGGGGAATGTATATTTATTCGGTAATAAAACAAGGTTCAATTTCTCTTTCTTACAGCGAGGAAAAACTTGCAACTCCCGATACAAAATACATTGGTTTGACTGTCAAAGATGTTGAAACATTCAAGATTCCAAAAGAAGTCACAATCAAGCTGAATCATTTGGATGTGAAAAGGCTGAATGAAATGAAAAGTTATGAATGGTTCAAGGCAAAAGAATGGCAGGAAGAATTTGCTTTAATGAAGGAAAAAGCCATAAAGCTTGAACTGGAAGCATTAAGCAAAAAAGGAATCAGATTCATAACGGAAACCTATCTGCCTGAAAAAATCAAATCAAAAGACTTTTTGCCATAAGCCTTTCTTTGCAAGCAAAGAAAGCCTTGGGAAAGAAACAGTTTTCCTTCGGAAAACTGGAGTTCGCTCCGCTTACAGTGCTTTGATTATGGCATTCATTTATTTGAATTTTTTGTTGTTTATTGTAACTGTTTTAGGGCAAGTAAGTGCTTCACGCCCCCAAGCTTTTCAATTCCTTTTTCTTTTCAAAATTTTCTTTAGAAAAGTTAGCTGAAGAACAAATAAAAATTTTCATAAAAAACCTCTCATTTAATTTCCAGCCTGCAATAATGCGAGCGCTTTTTCGTTTTCTCCCTGGGCAAGAAGTTCGAATAATTGCCTTGCATTGATTGTTTTTCCAAAGCCTGCTTCTTCCAAGTTTTTTTCAAGCAATTCCAAGCCGATTTCTGAAATTGATTTTTTGTTTTTTTGCATTTCCCTGAGCTGGGAAATTTTTGTTTTGAAGGAATCCGATTCAAACTCTTTTGAAATTGACAAAATTGCTTTTTCTGAAAAATTTTTTCCAATCTCTGAAAGATTAATGTCGGAACTTAAAAGGCCTTTTGCCAGGGTTCCGCACAGCTTAAGGCGCACAAGAGGCTTCATTGCGCTTGGTTCAGCCAAGAATTCGAAAAGCTTGCTCTGGGCTATTTCAATTATTTCCTGCTGGTTCGCGTTTTTGAATTCAATTTTTTCATAAAACATTTTTCTTTGGAAGGAAAGGGGCAAAAAAGCAATTTCTTTTGTTTTTGAGTCAAAAATGCTGATGCTTTTCTTGTTTTTTGATTCAAGTTTTTTCATCTGGGTTATTATTGTGGAGCCCGTAAGCAAAAATTTTCCGTTCTGCAGTTTTTCAATTCCGTTCCAGTGCAAATGGCCGTCTGCAATCAAATCAAAGCCTTTTGGCAAGTCTGAAAGTGAAATGCTTGCAATCATTTCATCATCAAAAGGCAAAAATTCCTTTATGCTCTGGTGCAATATCAAAATGTTTGCAGCGCCTTCAATTGGCTGTGGCTTCCACTGGCTTAAGGCTTCGCGGGCAAATTTTTCCGGAACCCCGCCAAGGCCGTGCACTGCGGCAATTTCACTGTTATTTTCAATCAATGCAACAGCAGCGTGCAGGTGAATCAGAAAACCCGCGCTTTCAAGGACTTCAACTGTGTTCCTGAAATCCTTGCCCCTGTATTCGTGCGTTCCATGAATGGCAATAATTGGAATGGATTCGCATTCAATTAGTTCTTTTTTTTCGCCTTTTGTGCGGGTAAGTTTGCAGCAAGAAAATGTTTTTTTTATTGGGGCAAATACTTTGAATGCCTGGTGCCAAGTTTCCTGCGAAGGAATTTCAGAATCAAAAACATCCCCAAGCAAAAGAATGCAGTCTGGTTTCTGGGCGATTGCAAGTTCAAGCGCGCTTTTGGCATTTTGAAACGATTCTTCAAACCTTTCAGTGCCTTTTCCAAAGCCAAGGTGAAAATCCGACAACAAAACAATTTTCATAAGTAAAAAGAACGTGAAAAAAATTAATAATCAATCTAAAACTTGTTTATTTTTCTTTTTGCGTTGGCTTGAGGAAATTGTATTTTGGCTTGTAAATTTCGCCTTTGTCCTCTAATTTTTTTACCAGGTCTCTTGTTTTGTCTTCGTCAAGGCCTTGTGTTTTTGCCTCGTCAATTATGTCCTGCAATGGCACCATCTGATTTTCAGAGTCTTTTGACCTTTGTTTCACAAGGTTCAGGATTACCTTCATGTTTGTCAGTTGCGTGTGGGTAGCGCCCATTGTAATAATGTCAAAATCAATTTTCCCTGTTTCAGGGTCTTTTACCACGTCTTCAAGGGAGGCTTTTAGCAGGCGGATTGCCCTGTCAGCATCCTCCCTTGTGACTTCATCGCTCAGCCTTATGCGTGCGCTTGCTTCTGATAATCTTACCAGGCCTTCTAATTGCCTATGAGTCGCAGAATAGCCTCCGCCCTCATTTTTGCCTTGTTCTCTGAGGTTTACATAAAAAGTGGAAATCGCGTCAATTGCTTCCTGTGCCATTATTGGAAAAACTTTTTGCCTTGCATAAGCAAGGTATTTTGTAACAATTTGCGGAGGAATTTCAGGAGCAGCAATTTTTTCAATTTCTTTTGCCTCTTTTTTGTCAATTGTTTTTCCACTGTGTTTGTATTGGGCAATGGTTTCCCCTGCTTTGTGAGTTTTAAGAATATGGTTTGACATTGCTTCATCTTTTGTCCTGTCCAAAATATCCCGTATCATGAAAAACAAGTCAAACCTGCTTATGAGAGTTGGAGGAAGATTTACCTGTTCAATAAAAGGGGCATATTTGTCAAATCTTCCAAGCTTTGGATTTGCTGCTGCCAAAATGCTTGTATCTGCCTTGAAGCGCGTTACTATGCCTGCTTTTGCAACAGAAATCATGCCTTGTTCCATTGCCTCGTGCAAAGCAGACCTGTCATCAGGGTCCATTTTGTCAAGTTCATCAGCCATGCATACTCCGCCGCTTGCCAAAACCAGGGCTCCTGCTTTCAAAGTCCAGCCGCCTTCTCCAAAATCGTCTTTTACGGCACTTGCAGTTATTCCCACTCCCGAAGCGGTTTTTCCTGCAAAATAAATGCTCTTCGGCGCAATTTTATCTGTTGCCTGCAAAATCTGGCTTTTTCCCACAGAAGGGTCTCCGACAAGCAAAACATGGATATTGCCCCTGATTGTCTGGTTATTTGGCAAAATTTTTTTTACTCCGCCAAACAATTGCAAAATAATTGATTCTTTTACAATTTCATGGCCATAAATTGAAGGTGCAACAGAATTAATCAGCATGTCATAAATCCGCGGGTTTTTTGAAAGCTTTTTAATCTGCTCTTCTTCTTCAGGGTTTACTTCAACTTCTTCAAATTCTTTTGCAGTTTCTTCCAAGTAACTTGCTTCCAAAAACCTTCCGTAAACATTTTTCTGGGTTTTGCTTGGCAAGCCAATCCTTAAAATTCCGACAAACATTGTCTTGTCACCGGCAGTGATTTTGTTCACCAAGTCGTCGGCAACATAAATTGGAACAGTTGCTGCCTGTTCGCTTCCCTTGAGCTTTTCAAGCGGCTCTTGAATTTCAATTTTTTGGTAATCCGAAAACTTGCTTTTTTCTTCCACAAGCTTGAAATCGCGGTGCTTGCATTCACAGATGCTGGGCTGCTTAAGCTGCTGGGAATCCTGCAAAATCTTGTAAGTATTCCCGCAGCGCCTGCATTCCCATACTGCAAGAGTAAGCTTTGGCATTACTTCTGTTATCTGCCTTACAACTCCTTCAATGGAAATCAATTTTCCAAGATGGGAAGAACTGATTTCCCTTATCAGGGGCTGCCTGTCCTTTGGCAGGCCATAAAAACGCATTATTGGCTTGAATTCCTCTATTTCAAGAGCAGGGATGTCAATGCCCTGAATTGCCTCGGAAGCCGCTTCCATCAAATAATCGGGTTCGTCAATAAGCTGGTCAGCCAATTCAAAATCAAATTTTTCCAGTTCCTTAAAATTAATATTCAAGCTTTTTTTTTCAGGGTAAATAGAAACAAGCCTTTCAATCTCCTTTTTGCAAACAGTTTCAAAAAAAGCTGCAAACCTTGGAACAAAAGGATTCTCGGATTTTTCAATTAAAAAAGTTTCTTCAGCCATTCCAACCAGCCCTTTGCCCCATAAAAAATGCTTTTTTTTGATTTTTAAGCCCTGCCAAGGCGGATTTCCGCTATTCGCCGTACGCCTGGCCAAAGCCTAGAAAAAGTTGGGAGAAATTTAATTCATTAATATAATGCGCTTAAATTTATTATAATGGCGCACTTAAGAAAGCAAACCAATGCAAATCCATCAAAGTATCAAATCCAAATTTTTAGCGGAAGTGAGGCTGCAAAGCCTGCCAAATTTTAATTATAAATTGTTTTAAATAAGATTCTTTAGTACAATTTTTAATCAAATTCCAAAAGCGTGATTATTTGAAAACCTTCTATATTACAACTGCAATTGTTTATCCAAATTCAGACCCGCACATTGGATTTGCATACGAACAGATTTGCGCTGATGCAATTGCGCGCTGGCACAGGCTTCTCGGCGAAGAAGTCTTTTTTTTAACAGGTTCTGACGAGCACGGCGCAAAAATTGCCGCAGCAGCAAAAAAATCTGGCAAAGAGCCGAAAGAATTTGTTGATGAACAAGTCAAAAAATTCACTGCAATTGCAAAAACCCTGAATCTTACCCATTCGCGCTTTATCAGGACAACAGACAAAGACCACGAAAAAATTGCAAAAGAAATTTTCCAAAAGGTTTTTGAAAAAGGCGATATTTACAAGGGAAGCTATGCCGGGCTTTATTGTGTCGGCTGCGAATCATTTCTGACTGAAAAAGACCTTGTTGAAGGAAAATGCCCGATTCACCAGACAGCACCACAGGCAATTCAAGAAGAAAATTATTTTTTCAGGCTAAGCAAATATGAAAAACAAGTTTTGGATTTGCTTGAAAACGGCTTTTTTGAGCCAAAAGAAAGAGTAAAAGAAATAGTAAACAGGATTGCAAAAAATGGCTTGCAGGATTTAAGCGTTTCAAGGCCAAAAACAAATGTTGCCTGGGGCATTGAATGCCCGTTTGACAAAAATCAAACCATTTATGTCTGGTTTGACGCGCTTCTGAATTATGTTTCCGGTGCCAAAACCGGAAAAAAAGATTTTTGGCCTGCAGACATTCATATCATTGGAAAAGAGATCTCTTGGTTTCATTGCGTAATTTTCCCGGCAATGCTTTTGAGCACAGGCCTGCAATTGCCAAAAAAAGTTTTTGCCCACGGCTGGCTAACTGTCAACGGGCAGAAAATGTCAAAAAGCCTTGGCAATGTAATTGACCCAAATTATTTGTGCAAAAAATATTCAACAGATGTTTTAAGATATCTGCTTGTAAGGGAAATTCCTTTTGGGCAGGACGGGGATTTTTCAGAAGCGGCATTAAAAACAAGGAACAACAACGAGCTTGCGAACGAGCTCGGAAATCTTGTTAACAGGACAATTGTAATGATTGAAAAATACTGCAATGGAAAAATTCCCAAAGCAAAAACAAGCGCAGAGCTTGAAAAAGCCCTCAATCTGAAAAAAATTGAAGAGCACATGGAAAAACTTGAATTGCATGCAGCGCTTTCGGAAATTTTTGCTTTCATAGCTTCCTGCAACAAGTTTATCAACGACAAGGCACCCTGGAAACTGAAAGGAAAAGAACTTGAAGAAGTGCTTTTCTCGCTTGCAGATTCAATAAGAATAATCTCAATTTTGGTTTCTCCCTTCATGCCGAGCGCGAGCGAAAAAATCAATGAACAGCTCGGCGTTAAAAGCGGCTTGCTAAAGGACTGCAAATTCAATTTGCTCAAAGCAGGGACAACAATAAAAAAAAGCGAAATTTTGTTCAAAAAAATAGAGTGACTATTAAATGGCGACTTGGAGCAATTGGTTCAAAACTGCGAAAGAAAAAAATTTTTCAATTGAAAAATATCTTTTTATTAACCAGGCCGAAGATTTGGAAAGGCTGCATTCATCGGGACTGCCTTTTTACGATTTTATTTTGATTGATGGAAAAAATTTTGATAAAGAAAAAATCCAAGCTTTTGCTGCAAAACACGAATCAACATGGATCAGAATTTATAACAAAGAAGACAAGGGCGAAAAATACCACAAGCTGGGCCTGAAAAGCGGCAAAGAAATTTTTTCTTTCATTGAATCCCTAAAAATTGATGTTTCCAATTTTAATATCCAATTATTTGAATACGTGGAAAACAAGTTTGGCGGCAATATTGCCTCTGACGGGCAGTTTCCAAAAATAGAGCTTATTGAGGGAAAACAGGAATTAGTAAGCAGGTCAACTGAAAAATATTTTCATGGGCAAATAAATGCAATTGGCAGGCTTGCTTTTTTGGAAGAAAATGTTCCCAAAAATATTCGCAGCACAGCTGCAAAAGTGATTGATTATATAAAAATTGCCCGAAAAGAATTTTTATCGGGCTATTTTGAATTTGTAGTTTCCGATAAAGGCAAAGCCTATTTTTTAGATTATAAAAAAGAAACAAAGGCATTCACAAGCTGAAATTTATTTTTTGCGGATTCTGTTTTTTACTTTTTCCCTTAAAGCTTCCAATTCTTCCTTGTCCAATTCAATGTGGCCCCATTCAAAGCTTAATTCATCGCCCTGCTTTCTCGGAATAATGTGAAAATGCACATGGGGAATTACCTGGCCAGCAGAAACCCCGTTTGACTGGATAATATTGAAGCCGTCAGCTTCTGCAGCATCAACAACAGCGCTTGCAACATTTTTCACTGCAACAATTATTTCGCGCAAGTCTTTTTCAGGAACATCAAAAAGAGTTTCAAAATGCTTTTTTGGAATAACCAAGGCATGGCCTTTTGCAGCAGGCGCAACATCCAAAAAAGCAATGGCAGAATTGCTTTCAAAAATCCTTGCGCTTGGAATCTCGCCCTTTACAATCCTGCAAAAAACACAATCTTGCATGCAATAAGACTGCCCAGTTCTTGTTAAAAAATATTGCCCTGAAAAGCATGCTTTAGAAAAAATTGAATTAAACGCAGGGAGAGGGATTTGAACCCTCGTGCCCATAGGGCACACCGTCTCGAGCGGTGCGCTTTAAACCAAGCTCAGCCATCCCTGCAGCAAAAGAATTAGGATTGAATTGTTTTTTAATTATGTTATTAATTGCTTTTGGCGAAATTGTGGACTCGCCGGGAATCGGAAAGCCTTTTGAAGCGCTCACTGAACCTTTTCAAAAAAGCCTCGGGAAAATGCTTCGCAATGTTCGCTTTCAAAAGCCTTGGGAAAAACAGATTCCCATTATATTTGGACTCGCCGGGAATCGGACCCGGAGTCTCATGCATGCCATGCATGCGTCATACCATTAGACCACGAGCCCCGCCTTTTCTTTTCTTGGCAAGAAAAGAAAATGTAGGTTGCCAAAAGAAAAGAAAACTGAACTTTGGATAAACACCTAATTTTTTTCGCTTTTCGACTCTTTTGCAAAGCAATCAATTTGCGCTAGCAAATTGTTCTTTTCCCCAGGCTTTTCTTCCTTGCAAAGCCAAGCTTTGCGAGGCCTCGTAAAACCTTTGGTTTTACAATGTCCAAGAAAAGGCTGTTGCCAAAAAGAAAGAAACCTGAACTTTTGATAAACATTTCTTTTCACTTGAAAAGGCAGGTTGCCAAAAGAACTGTTGCTTTGCAAAAGATCCTCTTTTTGAGAATAAATGTGAGCGCAGCGAACCACAATTTGCATAGCAAATTGCTCTTTTTCCAAGGTTTTTCTCTTCAGAGAAAAAGCTTAGGGGGAGATAAAAAGAATGTTGTCTCCGCGAATCATTAATTTTCCGAATTTTGTTTTCATTTCGCCATTTACCAGCTGTTCAGCGTTTTCCATTAGAATGTTCATGTGGACATCAAAGGCTTTTAATGTGCCCCTGATTGAAATGTCGCCTTTCAGGATTATTAATGCTTCTTTTCCGATTGCGTTGTTCAAAACATCAAAAGGTCTGTTTGCCATGGTTCCTCACTTTGTGAAATTATTCCTGTGTTGTTTTTTTAATCTGTTCGGTTTGCCTATTTTTTTTTGAATCTTGTGAATAATTTTTCGAAAAAGCCAGGTTTTTTTTCTTCTCCGGCTTCAATGTTCTTTCCGGCAAGTTTTTCAGCTATTTTTCTTATCGCATTGCTTGCGGGGCAACTTGGCTTGTGAAGTATCATTGGCAAAGCGTTTTCCTGCATGAAGCTTCTCCTGATTTCCAGGTCTTCAGGAATAGTGCCCAAAACAGGCAATTCCAAAAGCTTTGTAATATCCTGGGTTTTTATTTCGCCTTTTTCATTTCTTACAAAATTTATTATCACTCCAATCGGATTGACGCCAAGCCTTTGGGCAACAAGCTTGATTTTTATTGCATCGGCAACGCTTGGGCTGTCAGGAGTCGTGATAATAATTGTTTCTTCTGCAGCTGCAATCGCAGCCATGACATTTTTTTCAATGCCGGCCGGGGCATCAATTAATATGAAATCATATTTTTCCTGGATGCTTTTTATTACTGATTCAAGCCTTTCGGAATCAACTCTTCTGTATGCTTCAAGGCTTAACCCGCTTGGAACAAAAAAAACTCCGCCCGGGCCGTCATAAACAGCATCATTGATAGTTGATTCTCCTAGCAAAACATCGTGCAAAGTAATCGGGGAACTCTGCATTCCAAGGATAAGGGAAAGGTTTGCCATTGCCACGTCTGCGTCCACAAGCAGAATTTTTAAGCCGGCTTGCGCAAGCGCAACTCCCAAATTCGCAGTCAGCGAGGTTTTTCCAACGCCGCCTTTTCCTGAAACAATTGTTATTATTCTTCCCATAAAAACCAGTTCTTTGTTAAAATAAATAACTTATTATCCATTAAAAGCCTTTTCGGATTACTTTTGAATTTATAATTCTTTTTCTAATTTTGAATTTTTTTCATGATTCCGTTGTTCCTGATTCTGCTGTTTCTTTCTTTTTTCAAGAAAGCATCAATTTCCCTTGCCAAAGCCCTTATCTCAATTGTTGTAAGGTTTGTCCCTGCTTTTACAATGTAAATGTTCTGGTTGAACGGAAAAATCATGAACCAAAAATCCGGCATTTTCATTAAAATTGTTTCCGGGTCTGCAAACTGTTTCCCAATGAATTCAATCAATGCAGCGCTTGCAAAGCTTTCTCCAACCCCATTGCCTTCACTGCTTGCAATTACTTCGCCTGCTTTTGAAACAGTAATAGAATCCACAAAATGCTTTTTTTTCAACAATCCCAAAAAATCATCAAGATTGCTAGCATCAATTTCAAATTTGCATTTTGTCAAAAAATCGTTCAATGCGGCAATCTGCTCTTTTGGCTGTTGCGTATCATCAAGGTCCAACAAAATTGATGCTAATCTGCCAATTGTTTTTGAAAAAAAATTCATTTTCCCGCCATTATTCTATTTTCCTTGTAAATTCGGCCAAGCCTACTTTCCTGAAAACATCAAATCTTGATTCTTTCTTGAAGAGTTCATTTCCCAAAACGCTTTCAGCAAGCCTCGGACTAAATTTTTCAGCGCCGATTCTGGCCAAATCTTTTTGCATAATCGGCTTGCTTAATTCTATTTTTTCATTGAAAGCAATTATTAATTCTATCTGTTGCTTGCTTAAAGAGATTATATCCATTACTGCAAAATCTGCTTTTGCTGCATTAAAAAAATGGGTTACCGCTTCATCCCCAAAAACCTCTTTGGCAAACCTCAAATAATCAAAAATCGCCCCAATTACAATGTTCTGCCTGATTAACAAAATGCCTTCCTCGATTCCGCTTCTGCCCTCGATTGTAACAACAGCATAACCAGCAAAATCCGTTTCAAGCAAAGCACTAATCTTGTCCCGCACAATATTATCCTTTACAATAATTCCCGTTTCCAAAAAGTCCCCCACAGGCAAATCCATTGCAAAAACCCCTCGGCTTCAGGCTCCCTTCAATACAATTACTTCGTCCGCAGTGTTTTTTAAGGCAGCAGCGCTTGACTGTTCAGCCAGAACAACAATTGTTTCCTTTCCATAACGCTTTGCCTTTACAACCGCAGGCAAAAAATCAGAATCGCGGCTTACAAAAACAATTGCCTGGACATTCTTGTTAAAAATGCTTTCAGTGGCCTCAACAGCCATTGCAACATCAATGTCACCGACAGTCATTATTGCCTCAAAACCCTGATTTGCAACAGCCTCAACAAGCTTGTTGCTTGCAAACTGGTTCAAAAAAACCTTTGCAATGCGCAATTTTCCATACGGCTTCAAAGCCTTTTTAATGTCATTCAAGTCAATTGACAGTTCTTTGCGCAAAATATTCGGACCATCAATAAAAACAGCCAGGTTTTTCTGTTTTTTCTTCGGCATTACCTTGCCAAGATTTTTCTTCATTTTGTCAAACAAAAAGCATCGCCTCGTTATGTTTAATATTAAAATAAGCAATCAAAAATTATTTAAAACAATTAACAAGGGGTTTTATTTTTCAAGAAGATTTTTAAACACAATTTGTTTTATCATATTAAACAATTTAATGAAAATAATTTTTGCGGGTGTTTTTATGGCTGAAATTGCAGAAGGGGAAAAAAAATTTGATTTTATAGGCTCATTAAAACCTGGAAATTATGTTTTGATTGACGGCTCTGTTTGCCAGATAAAGGGAATTGAAAAATCCAAGCCGGGAAAACACGGGGCTGCAAAAGCCAGAATAACTGCTTTTGACATTTTTACCGGATCTAAAAAAACATTGTTGAAGCCCACAAGCGCTGACGCGGAAATCCCGATTATTATCAAGGGAAACGCACAGATTGTTGCAGTAATGGGCGACAATGTCCAAATAATGGACTTGGGAAGCTATGAAATAGCAAACGTAAAAAAACCAAGTGACATTCCGGGATTGATTTCCGGCATTGAAGTGGAATATGTCAAATACGGCCCAAATGTAAAAATATTGCACAAAAAAAGCGCATAAAGCCAATTCGATTTTTTGAGGATTAATATGGCCCTGCTTTTAAAGGATTTTTCGGCAAAGAAAAAAAAGCCCCTTGTTTTTGAATTTTCCCCAAGCAAACCGCATGCACTTGAATTTGAACCAATTATTGAAAAACTGAACCAAAAATCAATAATCCTCCTTGTCCAGACAAGCGATTTGATTGCCGCAAGAATTTTGGAAAAAAAAGTGCACTTGTTCAGAAGCGGAAAAATCATTATTGAAGGTACAAAAACAGCGGCAGAAGCAAAAAAAACCCTTGAAAAATTTTTGAGAAT
>JAGVNX010000039.1 GCA_020053055.1 Candidatus Iainarchaeum sp. | reverse complement strand
TTAATGCCAAACCCTGCAAAAATAATTGCAAAAAGAATCATTGAAGAGCTTGAAAATCCTGATGAAAAGCATTTTTTGTTCTGCAGGCCGCCAGCAATTCAAAAACAGGGTTTTGGGCAGTTTAACAGGCCGCATTTTTCAGGGCCGCAAAGCAATTCTTAAATTTTTTTTTCTTTCTTATTGTCTTAAATATTGGTTTTAATATTATTAGGATTAATCGACAAACTAAAGGGAGGTTGAAAAAATGGGTTTTGAGCTTTTGATTTTGGGCGCTGTTTTGGCGATAGTAATCGTGCTTGCAATAATCCTGATAGTCATTTTCAATGGCCTTATTGCTTTGCAAAAAAAAGTTGAAAATGCCTGGGCTCAGATTGATGTGCAGTTGAAGCGGAGAGCGGATTTGATTCCGAATCTTATTGAAACAGTCAAGGGTTATGCGCGTTTTGAAAAAAGCGTTTTGACTCAGGTTACAGAGGCGAGAACCGGAATTTTGCAGGCAAAAAATCCAAAGGAAAGCGCAAAAGCAAATAACATGCTTTCTTCTGCTTTGAAGACTTTGTTTGCTGTTGCGGAAAGTTATCCTCAGTTAAGGGCAAACGAGAATTTCCTGAAGCTGCAGGAAGAATTTTCCACTACCGAGAACAAGATTGCTTATGCAAGGCAGTTTTACAATGACATGGTAATGGAATTCAATACTGCAATTGCACAGTTTCCTGGAAATATTGTTGCAGGGCTCTTTGGATTGGGACTGCCAAGGGAATTCTTTGAAATTGGCGAATCTGAAAAAGCACTGGTAAAAGCGGATTTTTCTGACATGAAATGAATCCGCTTTTTTTTTCTTTTATTTTTATTTTTTAATTAATTTTTTTTCTTTCTTGGTGGGAATGTGAATTTTTACGGGGAAATTTCGTCCAATAACAGGATGACTTTTTTTTTGTTCATAATTTTTTTTGCATTGTTATTCGTGCTTGGCTATGTTGTTTCTTTTGCCCTTAACAGTTATATTTTCATCCCGATTTTTGGGTTCATTGCTATTATTTACATTCTTGTTTCTTATTATGCAAGCGACAGCATTGTAACTGCAATTAGCGGTGCAAAGCTGGCTGGCGAGAACCAGTTTGAAACATTGCACCATGTAGTGGAAGAAATGGCTATTGCGGCAGGATTGCCCAAGCCAAGGGTTTTTGTAATTGATGATACTGCGATTAATGCTTTTGCAACTGGAAGAAACCCGCGGCATGCAGTTATTTGCGTTACAACTGGCTGCCTGACCCGCTTAAACAGGGCCCAGTTGACTGGCGTTGTTGCGCATGAAATGTCGCACATAAGAAATTATGACATAAAAGTAATGACAATTGCGGCTATTCTTGTGGGAGTAACTGTTTTGCTGAGCGACTTGTTATTGAGAATGTTTTTGTTTGGCAGTGTAAAAAGCAATTCTAACAGCAAGGAAGGGAACGGCTTAATGATTGTAGCAATTGCTGTTGGCTTGATTTTGGCAGTTCTCACGCCTTTGATTGCCCAATTGATTAATTTTGCAATCAGCAGGAAACGTGAATATCTGGCTGATGCAAGCGCAGCGCAGCTTACAAGATATCCTGAAGGATTGGCTTCTGCTTTGGAGGCAATAAGCAAGGACAAAGAAGTCTTGGAAGCGGCAAACAAGGCAACAGCCCATCTTTACATTGCGAATCCTTTGAAAGGCCAGAAACTCTGGATGCAAAGCCTTTTTGACACGCATCCGCCAATAGAAAGCAGAATTGCAAAACTAAGGGCAATGTAATTTTTATTTTGCAGTAAAAAAAATTGCAAGGATTATAGGCAGGATAAAGATTAATTTTTGCAGGCAAACATCAAAATTTTTTTTTCCCGCATTGTTTGAGCCCGTTTTTCTATTTAAATGTTTCCGTGCTTCTTGTTTTTATGAGCCTTTTTGAAGAATTGAACCAGTTAATGGTAAAGTATAGGTTCAGGCCGAACCGCAAGCTTGCGCAATTGTTTGTTGTTGATTCTGAAGCAATACAACAAGTTGTTGAAGCCGCTGATTTGAAAAGCACTGATGTTGTTCTTGAAATCGGCGCAGGCACTGGTTTTGTTACAAGGGAATTGCAGAAAAAATGCAGGGTAATTGCGGTTGAATTGGATGATTCTCTTTTTCGGCTTCTTTCAGGGGAATTGCCCAAGGGGAATCTTGAATTGGTGCATGGAAATTTTTTGGATTTGAACTTGGGAAAATTTAACAAGGTTGTTTCTTTTCCGCCTTATACAATTGCTTCCGGCATTATTTACAGGCTTCTTGAAACCGGTTTTGAAAAGGCAGTGCTTGTTTTTCAGGCAGAGTTTGCGGAAAGGCTTGCTGCGAAACCAGGTTTTTTTGAATACAATGCTTTGAGTGTTCTTGCCCAGTATTTTTGCAATGTGAATGTTCTCCAAAAAATCCATGCAAGTTCTTTTTTTCCTTCGCCGAGAGTGGATTCTGTTGTTGTGCTGCTTTCCTGGAAAAAACGCAAAAAAACAGTTAATGATGCAAAAAAATTCAAGAAATTTGTGCAATCCCTGTTCAGATTTTCAAACAAAAACCTTTGCAATGCCCTGGAAAAATCTTACCAGTTTATTTGCCCTGGCCTTAAAATAAGCAGGAAAGAATTTGAAAAAAAAATTTGTGAAATAAAATTTGGGAATGTAAAAGTAAAGCTTATTTCGTGTGACGAATTTGTAGAAATTTTTAATTTTCTTTTTGGCAAATGATTATTTTATTTCAACGGGTTCTTTGGTTAAGGCAAATTTTTTTGCCAATGCAAGCTTCTGCCTGTTTTCTGAATGAATCTCAAAAATAATGCTTTTCTTTTCTATTTTTTTGCCTTTTTCAACAAGCATTCGGACTCCGGCAAGCTGGTCTGCAGGCGCGCCTGAGATTCTCGCAATTTTAATCAGAGTTTTGACATCTATTTTTTTTGCTTTTCCGCTGTTTTTTGCGCGAATCTTTGCCACAAACTGCGCTTTTGGAATGCCACTGCTTTTAAGCACTCTTGCGCCCTGTGCCTTGATTATTTCCAGCATTTTCTCCAGCGCCTTTCCGCTTTTCAGGGTTTCAACCGCAATTTTTTCTCCAAAGCCTTTTTTTGCCTTTCCCGACATTTCCAAGAGAATGCCAGCGATTTTGCAGCTTTTTTCAGCAACTCTGTCAAAATATTTGCCTTCCAGAATTTCCAGGGCATTTTTTGCTTCAAGTGCGGCTCCAAAATAATTTCCGCATGGCTCGCTTGCATTGGTTATTGTGCATTCAACTTTCATTCCAAGCCTTTTTCCTATTTCAACAAATTTTTTTGAAAGCACCTCGGCTTTTTCACGCGTGCTTACTTTGACTCCCGGGCCGATTGGCAGGTCTATTACAACAAATTTTGAGCCAACACTGGCTTTTTTTGCCAGCACGCTTGCAATTACCTGCCCTTCAGGGTCAAGCGAAAGCGGGTGTTCTATCCGAATTATTTTGTCGTCTGCTGGCGCCAAGTCAACTGCTCCGCCCCACGCAATTATGCCCCCGGTCTTTTCAGTGATTTTTTTTATTCTCTTGATTGACAGGGAAACATCAGCCAAGACTTCCATTGCATCAGCGGTTCCTGCTGCGGAAGTAATGCTCCTGCTGCTTGTTTTTGGAATAATGCAGCCAAGAGCAGCAACAATCGGAACAATTACCATTGTTGTTCTTCCGTTGACTCCGCCAATGCTGTGCTTGTCAACCACAGGGCCTTTTTTGAAGCGTATTCTTTTTCCGTCTTCTACAAGGGCTTTTGTCATTGCAGCTGTTTCGTCAAGAGTGTATCCGTGAATGTAAACTCCGGCCATGAATGCGCTTGCTTCTATTTCTGAAAGCTTGTTGTGCGCAATATCCGCAACAATTTGTTTTATTTCCTTTTCAGAAAGCGCTTTTCCCTCGAGTTTCTTTTTTATCAAGGCAACGCTTTCCGGCTGCGGAGACTGCTTTACTTCAACTGCCTGCTTGCTTTTAATGCCAAGCGCTTTCTGCACGTCTGCAAACAATCCAATCTCATTTTCTCCGACCATTGTTGTTGTAGTGTCAACAACTGTCACTACTTTTTTTTTGTTCTGCAAATTAGTAATTTCAATCCTGTCAAGCGGCAGGACTCCAAGCTCTTTTGCATCAATCTCGTGGATTACGGAAATCAATTTGCCGGCTTCAATATCAAACCGCTTTACCTTCATTACCTGCGCATACCTGTCCATAAGCTCGCCAAAATAAAAAACAGCAAATTGTTATTTAATCCTTGCCATTGCTTCAAAATAAATTTTTTTGCCTTTTGGATTGAAAACATCAATCACTTTGTATTTTCCTTTTGTGAAAAGCTTTCCTTCAAGCGCTAAATGAGTTGCTTCAATAATCACAATGCTTGCTAACGGCCTTGAAAGCTGCTGGTTTCCTTTTGTTTCAACTAGCGGAATTTCGCCTTCAAGCCAATAATTCCTCTGGCCTTCTTTGAGGAACTCAAAAATTTTTCCGTTTTCCAGTTTTTCAGGAATGCATTCCACTTCTTTTCTTTTCCCTGCCTTGAATTCCGCAATGTTCCTCAAGGCAAGGTCAGGGTTGAATTCAATTTTTATTCCCAAAAAAAACCGCCTTTTCAGATTTCCTTCACAAGTTCCAGCGCGGCTTTTTTTATGTCCTGCGCTTCGTACAATGCCCTGCCGACAATTGCATGCCAGTTTTTTCCGGCTGCTTTTGCAGAATCAGATATTTTTCCGCCTTGTGCAATTAAGCCTGGCGAATAAAAAACCGGTTTTGCTCCCTTGCTTTCAATGAATCCTTTGTAATAAGAAATTTTT
>JAGVNX010000074.1 GCA_020053055.1 Candidatus Iainarchaeum sp. | reverse complement strand
ATTGCGGAACAATGGGTTTCAATGCATTCAACTTCTTTTTCAAAGGCCTTTGAAAAAATTCCTGCAAAAATTCCCCTGAAAATAGAATCAACAGGCTTTTTTGCCAGAGAAGCCAGGAAAGGCACAAAGGGATTGTCGGAAACCGAAACAATTGCCTCTGATTTTGAAAAATTCATGTCCATTACCTGGATTGTTCCCCAGCCACTGGAAGAAAAATAATCCTTTAAAAAATTAACAAGCCTGTCTCCCTTGAAACCAAATTCCAATGCCATGTCTTTCATAAGATTGTTTTTAACAGACTGCTTTACAAGAGAATAAAGTTTTTTTTGGAATTGCTCGTCTTCGGAAGAAAGAAGCACTGAAAGCATTTCAACAGGCATAACCAGAAACGGCAGGTTAATCAGGAAAAAATTATTATGCCGAAATTTAAGGCCGTTAGTGAAAATGAACTTGTCATAAAAATTGTTCAGCAATCAAGGCGCCTCCTGGAGAATTGTTTCAATTGCCCTGTATTTTTCAACGCGCAGGGGCCAGACAACAAGCGCATTTCCAACTCTTTTGGAAAGAACAAGTTTTTTTTCAACAAGCTTTTTCAAGTAATAAGAATATTTGGTGCTGAGCTTTTTCCTCTGCTCGCGGGAAAAAGGCGCTTCGCGCAGATGCTCTGCAATTTCCAAGGCGGAAATAGGCCAGTTTTGGAGAACAATCTGCAAAACAGCATTTTCTTTTTGAGAAAGCTTATTCTCAAAAACAAAATCTGGCAACCCAGAATTTTGATACATAATAGCAGTAAAAAGAACCTAAGTCATATATAAAACTAACGAAAATAATCTGGCATGCCAGAAAAGCCAAATAAGTTTTTAGGGTTACAAACCAGGATTATATCAGGGAATCAAAAATAAGAAGGTTAAGGGGCTGTTTATCAGACATTCAGGGAAATTCCATTGAACTGCAGCACACTGCGTACAAGCTTTGGGCAAAAAAAGCAATGAAAAAATATCTTTAATTATAAATTGAATTTCATTCCTTCTCTGGCTGGGCGAATATTCAATTTAAATGGCAGAAGCAATTTTTCGAGTTTTTCTGTTGTCATGTGCTGTGTTGCTTCCATATGTGTGAGGATTGTTGTTTTCGCATTTAATTTTTGTGCAAGCGCAATGTTTTCTTCAAAAGAAATGTGGTCATGGCTGGCATCTGTTTTTGGCGCTGCAGCCCTTGCTTTTGCAGTATTGCCAATCCAGCCTGTTTCCATGAAAACCAAATCTGCATTGTAAAATAAGGGATCAAATTGCATTTCAAAAATGCTGCATGGCATGTAAACAACTTTTTTCTTTCCCTGCATTATCACATAAGCAAGCCTTTGCCTGTCTTTTCTTTTCAAATTAACTGGAATAACTGTTATTTTTCCGAATTTTAATGGTTCTTTGTTTTTTGGGGAAAAAATTTTTATCCAGCCCATTTTTTCATAGTAAAAAATGGGTGGCAAATATTTTTTGAAATCCGGCATTATGCCTTTTGGAATGAAAACTTTTATTACTGGCTTTTTTGGGCCTTTTTTTCTTTCAGGAAACGCATCCCTGTGGCCGAGATGCTCAAAAATTCGCATTCCCTGTGTGTGGTCCGGGTGCCAGTGGGTGTAAAAGACTGCTGAAACTTTTTTTATGCGCTCCCTGTTTAATTGCAATGCAATTTCTTCCGGAGTGTCAAACAAAATTCCTTTGGTTGTTTCAATGAGAGCCGGGCCTGTTCTTTCAAAGCCTTTTGCGCGGGCTTTTTTGCATTCTGCGCAGAAACAGCAGGGCCTTGGAAAATGCCCTGCGCCTTCGCTGCCAAGCAAAATTAGTTTCATGCTAAATTTTGTGTAAAACTCTTTTTTTAATCCCTTTGTGTTTTTATTAATCCGATTTGTTATGGCTGAAAAACTTTTTATTGTTGATTTGCATACTCATTTGCTTGAAAAAAAAGTAAAGCCGAAAGATTACTGGGCTAATGTCCTTGCAAGGAAAATTAATGTTGTGGCAATTACCGAGCATGCGGAGTTTAAGCCTTGGAAAGCGTTTGAAGCCTTGCTGGAAACAAAGCCCAAAAATGTTTTGCTTATTCCTGGCATTGAAATAAATTCAAGCATTGGGCACGTGCTTGTTTATGCAAAGGACAGGCGCATTTTTGATTTTTCGGAATTGCTTGAAAAAGGCGCGGAAATTGAAAAAATTGTTTCAATTGCAAATAGAAACGGTTTTTTTGTAAGCATTGCGCATCCATGGGGTTTCAGTTATGACAGTGCTGCGTTTATAGCCGGGGAAACGCGCCTTGAAAAAATTGTTTTGAAGAACAAAATAGGAGTGGAAGCATTTAATGGAATGGTTGGGCAGGTGGGAAATTTTGTTTATAACACTAATTGGGTGAAAAAGCCGCTTAATTTTTTTGAAAAGCTTGAGAATAATAGGGTTGCAAAAAAAATAAGGCTAAGCAAAATCGGGGAGAATGCAAGAAAAAAAATTGATGAAAAAAGCAGGGAAGTGATTGAAAGGACTGCAAAGCCAATAATGCTGGGAAACAAAGCCAGTTTCATAACTGCGGGAAGCGATGCGCATTATGCCACGAGGATTGGCGCAGGAGTAATGAAAATGCGTTTGGAGGAAAGCATTGGTAATGAAAAATTTTTGGATTGCTTGGCGCAAAAGAAAAACATTGAATGGATTGGGCCGCTTACAATGGAAAAAAATGGCAAAACTGAATTTGTAAAGCTTCCAAAAAAAAAGGTTGAAGCGTTGCAGGCGTTAAAGTATGCCGCAAAAACATGGATAATAAAAAAAACACGGTTAAAGGAAAGGCTGTTTGGAAGAAAAGGGAAGAAAAAAAGCAGGGAATAACAATAACAATTTTTGTGTCCTAATTTTTGTGTGTTTTTGTGAAGTATTCTGTTTATCCTGGCGCGAAAATTGCGAATATTCCTGCCGATACTGAGGCGATTCACCTTGTCAGGCCAGTGAAAAGGGAATTGCTTGAAAAAATCCTGTGCAAATGCAAATTTCTGAAAAAGATTTCTTTGAGCAATTCCTGCCTTAAAAGAATCCCGCGAAAAACGAGAAAAGTTTTTTCTGAAAGAAAAGTTGAACTGCGCATTGAAGCAAGCAGGGGAAGGGCAATTGAAATTCCTTTTGAAAAAATGTTGCATTTGATTGAAATGAGAAAGGATTTCCAGAGCCTTCGGGGCATTGAGAAAATAACCGGTGTTCCAAAAAGCACTGTGCATTACTTGGAAAAATATGCCAAGCGCGTTAAAGTGAAAAGGGGCTCTGAGGTAATTCATCTCAAGTGAAGCTTTTTGCGTTCAATTGGCCCTGAGGCAGTTTTTTCAAGGCGGTAATGGCAGTTTGGGCATTCCAGAGTGAAAAAAACTTTTTCTTCCCGCAGCCCTGCAAGGCCTTCTTTTTGCATTAAAGCTCCGCATTTTGGGCAATTCATAAAAAGTATACTGTTGCAAATTAATTTAAAAAGAATCAGAATTAATCTATTGGCTGTTTTTTATGATTAAGGCAATTGTTTTTGATTTGGACAATACCCTTGTTGATTTTATTGCCACAAAAGAATTGTGCTGCAGGGCTGCTGTTAATGCAATGATTAAAGCCGGGCTTCCTTTAAGCGAAAAAAACGCGTTGAAAAAATTAATGGCTCTTTATTGGAAGCATGGCATTGAAAGCCAGGATATTTTCCAAAGATTTTTAGAAAAAGAATTGAAAAAAATTGATTACAAAATTTTGGCAAGCGCTATTGCTGCTTACCGCAGTACAAAAGCTGGAAATCTCACGCCTTATCCCAATGTCAGGCAGACTCTCTTAAAAATCCGGGAAAAAGGATTGAAAATCGGCATTGTCAGCGATGCGCCAAGAATGCAGGCCTGGCTGCGTTTGGTTGAAATGGGTTTGGCGGATTTTTTTGATGCTGTTGTTGCATTTGAAGACACTGGCGAAAAAAAGCCTTCTGAAAAACCGTTTTTGGCAATAACCAAAAAGCTTGGCGTAAAACCCAGTGAAATTCTTTTTGTCGGCGATGATGCCAAAAAAGACATTTTTGGCGCAAAAAACATTGGAATGAAAACAGTGCTTGCAAAATATGGGGTTTCAAAATATACAAAAACAAAAAAGAAAATAAAAGCGGATTTTGAAATAAATGATTTTAAGGAACTGCTGGAAGTTGTTTAATAAACTGCTTTTTGTGCCTGAATCAAAAAAAAGTTATTTCATAAATTCTACATTTTTCATTGCTTCAAATTGCCTGTCTCCAGTCAAAAATTTTATGTTTTTTTCCAGTGCAAGCTCATATCCAATGGCATCAACATAAGAAATGCCCCTTGATTTTTCCCTAAAGCGAAGTTTCATTGCACTCTTTACTGTGCCATCGTCCAAATCAACACATTTGCCCAAAAAAAAGTCATAATAACTTTCAGCCAGTTCTTCAGTTGCATCCAGCAATGCGCTGTAATAAACTTCCATGAGATTCAGGCGGGTAGTAATTATATCATGCTCTTCAAAGTATTTGGAAAATCTTTTGTTACCTTTAAGATACTCTATTATTGCATAACTGTCTGCAAAGAAAAGCGCCACTAATTCCACCCTTTTCTTAGCTCATCCTTAATTTTTTGAGTAGGTTTTTTTGTTTTAAAGGTTCCAAACAATTCTTTTATGGGCACGACTTTTTTCACGCTCACAACAAGCCTGTCATTGGGCTTTATCCCTTCCTTTGCCACAGTCTCCGAGGGAAAAGTCGCGCCAATGCTGTTTCCCCATTTCCTTGCAGTAACAACAATCTCAGCCATAATTATACCATTAATATAATTATATAATTAGTTATATTTAAAACCTTAACGAAAGCAGGTTTCCCCTAATCCAGAATACGCAAGCACTTATAGCAACGGACATTAATTCCGAAACTTCCTTTGGTTCAAATACGGCTTAAAAGCCTTGAATTCTGCGGAATTCTATTTAGGGGAGTTTCCTTATTTTTGTCCGAAATTATTAGTTGCTTTCATTGTATGCCCTGCGCAAAGAAACCTGTTTTCGGAACCAGATAATTCTAAAAATCAGCGCGCTTTGTTTTAAATCAGAACCCTCAGATGCCCTGCTTAATGAAAACCAATCGATTATTATTGCAATGAATGAAAATTTTGAAGGACCTCCCCATGTAACCGGCATCGGAAACGGCATGATTGCAATGCCTGGCACTCCGCCAAAAATCGGAAGCCTCCTGCAGGAATTAGGCCACATATGGGGGCATTTTGAGGAGGAATATACTGATGTGTACATTCCACAATACAGAGATTACAATAATGTGTTTAATGTGGATGCCGAAGGTTGCCCAAAATGGTGCTCAGGAACATTAAACAATGGTTCGCCCTGTTATAGCGATTTTTTATGGTACCAAAACTGCACTTCCCAAATCCCGGATCCGCCGCGGGAACACATTGAAGAATGGCACCAATGTTATATTGGGTCATTCAAGAACGGGCGTGATTTGGCAATGTGTAATTTAGGGACCGATTGCAGTGAAGACACTGGGTGCTATTGGGGTGCAGAGCCCATTAGTGATTGGAGGGCATATCCAATAACCATAATGCGGGGCGGATCCCACTGGGATGATGGATATGGTTATGGAAAAATCAACGAAGAATTTCTGGCGTCAAAACTCGCTGAGTTGACGACAGGCGACATAACTATTCCAATTTCGACAGGAACTGGTTTTGGAGAAGCTAGGGCAGTAATTGAAAATGAAGGAAAACTGAAAAAGATAAAAATAACGCGGGAAACAAGCAAATTGGTTTTAACAACAGGGGCGACAACAGTTAGTTCCGATAAGCCATTGCAAGTTTCAAATAAAAAATTGTTTATTGGAGAAAAAGAAATTAAAATACGCCCAGATACTGCAATAAAAAAAGCGGAAGAAGCCGGACTGCAACCCACAGAACAAGCAAGACTAATAGAAGAAAACTCCAATTTAATTTATTCTTTTAAGGGGGATAAAGAAGTTAAATTACTCTTCATAATTCCAATTAAAATGAACCTGGAAACAAATGTCAGCGCTGAAACAGGCCAAGTTGTTTCGGTGAATAAGCCTTGGTGGAATTTTCTGGCTGGAGAATAACTTTTCTTTTGGGGAATTGCTTGAAAAAATCTGAGTTAAAATTTTTTTAATTGCAAACCAGGGTTTTTTATTTTCAGGAAATCCATTGTCAAGTCAATGCATTTCTGCAGCGGTTCCTGTATTGTTTCGGATTTGCCTGTAAAAGCTGCTGCGCCTGCATGGCCTCCGCCACTTCCGCTGAAAAAAACTCCAAGTTTTTGAAAAACATTTTTTGCCAAATCTATTTTTGCTGTTTGCAGTGCGAAATGGCTTGCTCTGCCAGAGATTTTTAAAATTCCTTTTTCGGAGTTTCCCACAAATGCGATGTCTGCGCCGTTTCGAATCATTGCCATTGCCGATTCTGCTTCGAAAGCGCCGACTTTGGATATTGCAAGCACAATGTTTCCTGCTTTGAAAATTTGCGCTCTTTCCGCTGCTTTTAACATTGCAATTTTTTTGCCGGTGTCAAGCGGATTTTTGTATAAAAGAAAAATCTGGTGAATGTTTTTTCCTGATTTTTCAATTAATTCGGCCATCATGGAAAAAGTTTTTTTGTCTGCAACCATGAAATGGGCTGAATCTTCTATTATGCCGCAGGCAAGCGCGGCAGCTGTTTTTTTGCCGATTTTGAACCTGCTTTTTTTGAGCCATTCAAAAATCATTTCTGAAGCCGCAACATAAGAATCATCAATAACTGTGTTTGCAGCCAATGCAATTTTTTCATTGCTGCCTGCATGGTGGTCAACCAAAAAAATTTTTCCAGAAAATTTTTCGATTTGCCCGCGCATTGAGCCAAGCATGTTTTTTGAATTAAAATCCAGGAGAATCAGAATATCAAAATTTTCCGTGCTCGGATTGATTTGGCATTTAATCCCGAGGCTTTTTGCAAGGCTTTTTGCGCTTAGGGAAATGCAGTCAGGAATTCCGATTGAAACAGAATTGTTTTTTTTAAGCGCAAAAAAAAGCGCTGCGCTTGATGCTATTGCATCGATGTCTGCCCTGGAATGGGAAAGCAGCAGAATCCGTTTTTTTTTGAACGAAGAAAGGCTTGGAAGCAACAAGCACCACATCTGTTTTTTTCCGGGGTTTTTTTAAAAAAAAGCCTAATTTTTTTTGCTTTGCTTTTCGTTTTCTGTTGTTTTTGCCTTGTCTTCAGTGCTTGATGATAAATTGCTTTGTGCTGATTCTATTTCCGATTTGAGCTTGTTAAGCCTGTTCACCAAGGAATCTTCCTGTTTTTGAAGGGTTTTAACTCTTAGTTCAATGGTTTCTTTTTTTTCCTGCAGTTCTTTTTTTGTGTCTGCAGTTTCAACCTGAATCAGGATGTTTCCAACTGCCTTATAAACTTTTTTTTCCTTGCTTTTGCCAAGCGCTTCAATCGAGTTTCCTAATGCACTGTTCTGCATCTGAAGCTGCTGTTTTTGTGCCGAAACATTCAATAATTGGTTTCTGTTGCGTTCAAATTCCATTGCTTTTGCTTGAATATCTTCTGCCATTTATTTTACCTCCAAAATTTCTTCCGCGAGAATAATTGATTTTAAGCAAGAATTCAAAGAGGCTTTCAATGCGGTTTTGTCAAGAGCCGTAATGCCAATTAAAATCAAAGAATTTTTAATTTTAACAATTGTTTCTGAGCGCGTGTTCCTGCCGGGAATTATTTCCGGCAGCACAGAAGAGCCTATGGCCTGTGCAATTCCTGAATCCTTAAACCCAAGATTAAGGGATAATTCAAATTTTGCATTCTGCAAAGAGCTTACCTTGCCTTGATTGTTTTTGTCACAGGGGGCCTTGTCTTGTACAAAATTTTGTATGCACAAGCTGGGCATCTCACGAGGCCGTCGGGCAGCTTGTTGAATAGTTCCCCGCATTTTCCGCATCTATACATAAAAACCAATTGATTTAAAATTTTTTAATCCTTTTTTGATTTCTTTATCTTTTTCTTTGCCATTTTTTTTTCTTTTTTGCCGTGCCCGGAATGATTTTCGGGATTAACTGTTTCTACGGCTTGTTCAACGATTTTCCGCGTTTCTTCCTTAAACTCGGGGGCTTTCTGCTCTGTTTCAATCAAATTGCGCATATTTGGCAAAAAAACCTTTTGTAAAACCATTTTTTTTACTATGTTTCCGGTCATTGTTTCCGGGACATATGCTCCGCCTGCAAATTCGTAACCGCATTTTTTGCAGTAAAAAATTCCTGGTGCTTTTCTTTTCACTTTAGGAGCGCCGCATTCAGGGCAATTGTGAGGGGCAAATTGTTCCGATTCAATCTTTAACAGCCTTTTTCTGATGCCCACTCCATACCTTACGCCAAGCCGTCCTAACCGCTTTACTTTTTTTGTCGCCATAAAATAAACCGCCGATTTACAGCTGTTTTCTCATTTCCTTTGCTTCTGCAAAAGCCAAATCAATGCAATCATCAATTTCTTTTGGGGAAAAGCTTCCTGAACCCCCTTTTTGATACGCAGCCATATATCCGTCTTCTGTTGTTGCAACAGAAAACCTTGCTTCCATTGCCTTTTCTTCGGCAAAACAAGCATCACTAATCAAATGACCTGCAATTTTTGTTGTAGTGCAAAGCAATGGCTTCCTTGCCAAATGAAGTTTTCCTGAAAACTCTCCTTTCACAATTTTGTATTCGTCTTCAAGCTTTGGAATCTTGGTTTCAAGCAATGCCGATAAAGCGGCAATTGAGAACGCATCAAAAAGGTTCCCGTCATCATTCATTGTGTACAAGTCAATGAAAACAACCCAGACTTTTTCGCCTTCTTTTATGCACAATTTTTCAAAATCAAGGCATTTGCTTTCCCTTATGCCCCTGTCAATAACCCTTGCAAGTTCCATTTCCTCTTTGCCCGGAGGACCGTATTCAAACAAAGGGCTTGCCAAAGGCAAAAATTCTGCGCCAACACTGATAGAACCTTCTTTTGGAGTGTCTGGAAATGGGTCTCCCGGAACCATTTTTACTCCGGCTATTACGTCTGTTTCCCCAAACAATACTCTTGCACTGCCATTGGCATTTTTGCTTATGTTTTTTATAATTTTTATTTCCCTGTATTCATCAAATTTTCTGCCATCAAGCCTTTTTCCCTGCCTGATAGCCTCAATTACTTTGTCAGCGCGCAAATCCAAAACAATATCGCTTGCCATTTATTCACCTTCTCCCTGTGTTGTTGCTTCAACATTTGGTTCAGCTTCCTCTTTTTCTGCTTCCAAATATTTTTTTCTCAAAGCCTCTTTTTGCACTTCATAAACCTGCTTGCACCCTTTCAAGCCAAGCTTTAATGCTTTTTTCCATTCTTCGGGAGTAAGCAAACCGTCCATCTGCAATAAAACAATTTCTTCTGTTCTCGGCAAAATCGCAATCGGAATGTCAACAGCATCCGATGCATCTTCTTCGTCTTTATTCAAATCAAGAATGATTTCTCCGCCTGCTTTTCCGACTCCGACAGCAGAAACCATGTCTCGCATAGGAATTCCTGCATCAGCCAATGCAACACTTGCAGCAGTCAAAGCTGCAACCCTTGTTCCAGCATTGCTGTCAAGAATTTCAACAAAAACGCCTATTGTCGTATTAGGAAACCTCTCCAAAAAAATCGCTTTTTCAAGAGCCTCCCCAGAAACTTTGCTTATTTCAATTTCCCTTCTGCCCGGCTTCGGGCTTTTTCTGTCCGACACTGAAAAAGTCGCCATTCTGTACTGATAATTCACCAATGCCTTGTAAGGATTCTGAATATGCTTTGGCAATGCTTCTCTCGGCCCGTAAACAGCCGCAACAATCTTGTTCTGGCCCCATTCAAGATAACAACTTCCTTCTGCCCTGCTCAAAACGCCAGCTTCAATTTTCAAGGGCCTTAATTCTTCCAATCCTCTTCCATCAAGCCTTTTTCCATTTTTCACATACTCTTTTTTCTCTTCTTTTTTGGTCAAATAAAATCCCTCTTATGCTTTATTATTTTTTTCTTTTAAAAAACTTTCAATTTTGCTTGTCAAATTGCTTAAATGCGATTCTGTTTCAATTTTTTTAATTGCTTCAGCAAGCAACTGTGTATTTCCGCCTTTTGCCCAGATTCTGCCATTGCGGCCAACCATTATGTTTGCGCCAGTCCCGGCTTTAAGGGCTTCCATCATTGAAGCGTTTTTTCCGATTACTCTTGGAATTTTTACAGAACTGATGTTTATTATTTCTCCGCCGTAAAAAACCCTGACCTGGCCCAATTCGGCTTCGTTTATTTCATTAACCGAAAGAATCTTTGCTGAAATAATCGCTCCTCTCTGCAGCCTGTCCCTTATAAATTCCTTTGAAATAAAAGAATAGTAAAAGGAATTAATGTCAACAATGTATCCCCCGAATGTTTCCTGCACGACAATTCCGATTATCAAATCTTCCCTTTGCGGAACGTATTTTCCATGCAATGCCACTACTGATGCATCCTGCGAATCACTGTAAACCAATCCCAGGACATCAGAATAAATTTTTCCGTTTTCCACGAAAACATGGGAACCTACTTTTTTTCTTTCTTCCGAAACGAGCTCGCCCGGAACCACAATTTTTTTTCTCATTTTTGATTCTCCAAAAATTTTGTTTCAACATTTCCATGCGTCAAATGATTCAATTCATTCAAAAATTCCGCTCTCATTCCGGCCGGCAATTCGACCAAAACCATAAGGCTCCCGTCATTGCCCCATTCTTCTTTTTTCAGCTCATACTTGTGGAGCATTGCGCTTGCTTTGCCGCTGTGCTCTGCAGGAACTTTTATTGCAATTTTTAATTTTTCAAAACTTATGGGAATAATTTTTTTCAATTCCTTCAAAATTTCTGTTACCTGTTCTTCAACAGATTTGAATTCATCAATATGGAATTTCACTTCATTCAATGCATTTTCGATTCTTTGCGGCGGGTGAGGCGAATTTGTCTGGGGATTCATAGCGTTTTTCGCAATCATCTGAATGATTTCTTTTCTTTTCTGCTCTCGCAATTCCCTTCTTTGCTCAGTTGTCAATTGCACCTGCCCGGATTTTATTATTTTTTCAGCAATCTCCTCAATTCTTGTTGTTCCAAAAACCTTGTTCAAAGCTTCAGCGCCCTGAACAGTTCCCTTGTTTGCATCCTTGAAAACAGAATCAATTGCAAGCAAATCATTAAAACTTATCCTGTCGCCTTTCCTTAATTTCATTGCCAAATTTGGATCAACCAAAATTTCAAATTTTTCCCCGGAATGCTCTAACCGCGCAATAACCGCTTCTTCAAGCTTCACCATGAAAAACAATACCCCTGCCAAAAAATTTTATTCTCCCTTACTTTCAAATCTTTTCCGCAAAACAAAAAAAAATTGCTTTTGCAAAGCCAAAGCTTTTTTGAACACTTTCTTCCAGAAAACTGTCCTGCGAAACAATCAATTTGTGCCAGCAAATTGTTCTTCTTCCAGAGCCTCTTTTTCCAAGAAAATGCCAAATTACATTTTCCCTAAAACAGCCTTTAATTTCTGCTTGGAAAGCCTTTCAAACTGCTTTCCGCTTTCAATAACAACAAAATCAAGCCTGTTAACATCAACCTTCTGCTTTTCTCCAGCCAAACCCTTGTCAAGCCCCTTCAAGAGCAATACAATCGCATCATCCAAGGGCAGATTCTCGGAATATTCTGTTTCAAAAAATTTCATGCATTCCTTTTTGCCTTTTCCAATTGCAATCGCCTTGTATTCCGCAAGAGCCCCGCTTGGCTCTGTTTCAAACAGCCTTGGCCCGGAATCATCAACTCCGCCGACAATAAAAGAAACGCCAAAAGGCCTCATTCCGGCATATTGGGTGAACAATTGTTTTACAGCGCCTATTTCTTTTGCAAGAGTGTCAACAGGAATTTTTTCATTATAATACATCTGGTTTTCCTGTGCCTGTTTTCTCGCAATCTGAACAAGCCTTCTTGCGTCTCCGACAAGGCCAGAGCCTATTACTGCAATATGGTCATCCACTCTGAAGACTTTTTCAATTGATTCCGGCATTACAAGCCTGCTGATAATTTTTTTGTCAGCACCCAAAACAATTCCTTTTTCAAAAACAATGCCGGTTCCCAAAGTTCCCTGTTCAACTATTTTTGAGGCATACTCCACTTGATAGAGCCTTCCGTCAGGACTGAACATTGTTGAAACGCGATCATACGCGCTGCTTCTCCTAGAAACAGGATACAAAAAAACACCTCAGTAAAAATTATTCTCCCTTTTTTTCTTCCTTTATAAAATTTAATAATTACAAAATATATAAAAAGGTTCTCTTACTGCCATTTCTTTTCTTTTCAAGAAAAGAAAGGCGTAAATTGCCCAAAGAAAAAGAACCCAAATCATTAATAAACAAGAATTCCTTTGCCAAAAAGGAAAAGGCTAGAACAAGCGATAAGCAAGAAAGAAAAGGCTTTCAAAGCTTTTTGTCATTCTTCTTCCGCGCACTCTTCAATGAATGCTTCTTCCTCATCATGGACAATTTTGCAGATGCTCGTGCAGCGCGGGCACTTCACATCGGAAGCCTGCTTGTATTCCTGGCTAGTAACAGGAATTTCATATCCGCATTTGACACATTTCAACTTCATAGCAAGCAATGCCATATGTATCTACCAACTTTAAATTCTAAAAACTACCAAAATTAAGCGCCTATCCAATAAACATAGTAAGTTAAAAGGCTTAAAAAGGTTTTGAATCCGCCTGCAAAAGCCCTTTCAATGTTTTGATTGTCCCGCTTGTGCGCATTGTTTTCAAAAAAACTTTTGCGCCGAAAAACTCCTGAATCGAATTAACGGCCTTTTTCACTTTCTCACATTTTTCCCTTTTGCACTTGAAAATTCCCTGGCCTTCCTTAAAATCAAAAACAACAAGCTGGAAACCAAGCGCAATGGCCTCTTCTTTTCCGATTTGCTTTACAATTGCAAGCCATAATTGCTGCGAAATTTCCTTGAAAGAAAATTTTTCAGAAGGCTTCAATTCAAAAAGCACATAGCGCTTCTTCGGCCTCTGCGACGGCTTAATCCTTGGAATTTGCTTTTGCATTTAACCAACTCAAAAAAAACCTGAACTGAAATTGGATAGTGTTTTGCGGGCATTAAAAAAGATTTGCAATTAGTAATTATTGGAATTTTGTGTTTTTAAGAATTAGCGTTTTATTTTCCTTTTCTTCCCCTTGCCCTTATGCCTGGCCTTGTTTTTTCAGTTCCTTTTCCCTTGTAACGCAGGCCTCTTCCTTTTTTTCCAGCTGAAGTCAATCCCCTTACTGCCCTTCCCTTGTGGTTTGGCAGGCAAATCCAATTAATTTCCTTGTCGGACTTGATTTCAGGAGCGCTAGTATCAACAAGAATCACTTCAAAATACTTGTTTTTCCCGTCTTCGCCAATCCAATAAGAATTCAAAACCTCGCAATTTGGAAATTTTTCGTTTGCCCTTACTTCTGCCATTGTCTGAATATTCTTTTTTCTCGTCAGCTTGTTTACACCCATTCTCTTTGGCCTTCTCCCCGAATGCGGCCTTTTGTGCAAACCGCTTCCTTTCCTAATCCTGACTCTTGCAATTACAAAACCTTTTTTTGCTTTATAGCCAAGCTTGTGCGCCCTTGCAATATTCGTGGGTTTTTCAATGCGGACAATTGCATTGGGCACCCTCCTAAATGCAATCAGGCGCTGCCTGTACAAAATTCCCAAACCGTCTTTTCCGGCATATTCTTTTTCAAATGTTTCCTGAATTGCTTTTGAAGCAGGCATAAACAAAAACCAATTTTTAACCAATAGACAAAATAAGAAATCATCAAAGAATAATTATTTTTTTCAGGGGAAAAGATTTAAATCCATCGCTCAGACGCCAAAGCAGCATTGGGCCTCTTTTTTAATCAAAAAAGCAATAAGGGCGGAAATCATTTAACATTTGGAACTATGCAATTGTCCCTGTTCAAAACAGTGACATTAACAAGCCAATTGCCATCGCTTTTTTGGAAAACTGAATAACCCTGTTCTTCAAATTCCAGGGCCTGTTCTTTTGAAATTGACAATTCCCCTGCCTGTGATACATTATGCCATTGCCCGCCAGAGGCAATGCACCAGTCTGATTGTTCAACAACTTTGTTTACAGTGAGGGCAATCTGCGAATTTGCAAGTGTAACCAAAAAATTTTTGTCCTGGTCAGAAAACGACTCAAAAGCATTGCCTGATAAAACATTGCCTGGATTCACTCCAAAAAACAAATTTGAAAACAATCCGATTCCAATGCCTGCAATAAGTGCAATTACAATTACAGCATAAAGAATAGTGGTTCTTTTTATTGAAATTGTTTCAGCCAAAAAAAACACCTTTTTATTTTATAAATAAAAAACAAAAGATTATTTAACACAATTGCAAAACCCCAAGTAAATTTAAATGCTTTTTGCGGGCTTATTTTAATATCAGTTGTTTCTTTTCTTTTAGCAACCTACATTTTCTTTTCTTTAACAAAGAAAAGAAAAAACGGGGCTCGTGGTCTAGTGGCATGACGTCTGCTTGACGTGCAGAAGATTGTCGGTCCGATTCCGGCCGGGCCCATGGCCTTTTCTTCTAAAGAAGAAAAGCCCAGGGAAAAGAACAATTTGCTTCGCAAATTGTGGTTCGCTTTGCTCACAATTCTCCAATGTCTTCTTTCCAGAGCTTCGGATTTTTTTTGATGAAGCTTGTCATCATTGCCTTGCATTCTTCCAAATCAAGGTCAATTACTTTTACGCCATGGGCATGCAAAAATTTTTTGGCGCCCTTAAAATTTTTGCTTTCCCCTGCAACAACTTTTTTTATGCCAAACTGGACAATCGCGCCGGAACAAAAAAAGCAAGGCATTAAAGTAGAATAAAGCACACAGCCATTGTAAGAGCCAAGCCTACCGGCATTTTGCAGGCAGTCAACTTCCGCATGCAAAACAGGATTGTTTTTTTGCACTCTCTGGTTATGGCCTCTCCCGACAATCCCCCCATTTTTCACAAGAACAGAGCCAATCGGAATCCCGCCCTGTTTCAAGCCTTTCTTTGCCTCTGCAATTGCTGCCTTCATGAATTTATCCAAATTATCACCAATTAAAAAAAAGAAAAAAAGAGGCCAATATTTATGGAACTAATGGCGGCCTCTCGTCTGTTACAAAATATGCATATGCCATTACTCTCGAAAGCTGCTTAATGTAGCTTGCAATAAACTCAGGGGCAATTCTTGTTGCAAGAATTAAACAAGTGAAGAAATTCAAGATTACCAAGATTGCAACCGCAATGCCAAAAATCCAAAGGATTATCATTGCAATTATAGTATAAAAAATCCTGACAATTACTTCAGCCCTGCTTGCCCTGCCACTGGGGGTAATTTCAATTTTTACTGATTCCATAAGAACACCTCCTCAAGTAAAAAGGAATTACTGATTTATTAATTTTTCCAAAAACAAAAAAGCTTCTTTTGAATAAACTTTTGCCAAAGGCCAGAACTGCGAAGCAGTTCTTTTTTTGATTAAACTTTTTTGCTAAAAAAGTTTAGCGGGGCGAGAGCCTTGAAAGCAAAATCAAATCTCAACAAGATTTTTAGAATTATTTTTTCATTACTATTTCTTTGATGGTCCCGGCGCTTGCTTTTAGTATTCGCTGGGCGATTTTTTCAATGAAATAGCGGTCGTGCGATACGGCCAGAATGGCGCCGTCATAGTTGAGAAATGCTTTTTCAATGATTTCACGGGCATCGATGTCCAGATGATTGGTGGGTTCATCCAACAGCAGCAAGTTGGGTTTTTCAATCAGGATTTTCAACAGGTTGAGCCGTGATTTTTCACCCATGGATAATTGGGAAATGAGTTTGAATACTTCTTCATTGGCACTAAAGCCCACCATGGATAATTGTTGGCGCGTTTTAGCACAATCTTTAAGCAAGGAATTTATTTCATCGTACAAAGTAGCATTGTTGGTCAAGTCTTTGAGTTCTTGATCCGCATAGCCGATTTTTGCCTGTGAATTCAAAATTACTTTGCCTGAAATTGCCAGGAGGCGCCCTTCAATGGTTTTGAAAAGAGTGCTTTTGCCCATTCCATTTTCCCCAATTAAAATGATTCGCTGCAAAGGGCTGACATTAAAATTGATATGCGATAACAGTGGCTTTTCATATCCAACGCAGAGATCCACCAGTTCTAAGATCACATTGGCATTAATGGGGGACGCTTCAAAGTGGGTTCTGAATTTCGATTGGTCCAAGTCGGGTTTTTCAATGATTTCCCGTTTTTCCAAAAGTTTTTCACGGTATTTTCCCTGTTTAACCTTCAGAGGGCTTTTGCCAATGCGTGCAATCTTGTCTTTTTCATTAGCGAGGTATTTGTTTTCAATTTCGTAAGCCGTTTTTTGGGCTTCAAACGAAGCATCACGCGATTTTACGTACGCCGAGTAATTACCATTATACTTGATCCATTTCCCGTTCTCTATTTTTAAAATAGTTTGGCACACGCGATCCAGAAAATACCGATCATGCGTGACCATGAGAACGGTCCCCTTAAAGGCGCATAAATATTTTTCCACGATTTCAAGCCGCTTGAAATCCAGATGGTTAGTGGGTTCGTCCAACAGCAAAAAACTCGCGTCGGAAGAAAAAATCTGGGCTAAGACCACAATCGCGCGTTGCCCAGTGGAAAGCGATCCAATGGTTTGATCGAGCCACGATTCTGGTACTTCAAGGAGCCGTAAAACTGATTTGATTTTGTTGGTTGGACGGGGCGATTGTTGTTGGGCCATCTTGATTAGCAGTTCCGTGTAACGCTCAGTTAACTTTTCCAATTGGCTACTGTTTTTATGAATAATAGGGTCTGAAAGTTGCTGTTCAATCACGTGCAATTCTTGTTCAAACGGGTTCTGGTGGTGAATCAAAACGCTTTCCTTGAGAATCTCCCGAATGGTTTTATTTTGATTCAAATCTTCGTGTTGGGAAAAATAAGCTGCTTTGCCGTTATATTCAATCTTGCCCGAGTAATCGATTTGACCCAAAATAGCTTTAAGAAAAGTTGTTTTCCCAACGCCGTTTCGACCCAGTAGACCCACTTTGGAACCGTCTGCGATTCCAATGCTTTCGTTAAGCAGAATCTCTTTTTTGCCGATGGAAATGGAAAGATTTTTGATTGTAAGAGCCATGTATAGAAAACATCGGACGAATCATTTAAAACCCAGTGAACTGGTGAACTATTAAGGCATTAGCAATTGCAAAGCCACTGGTTGAAAACCAGCGGCATACAAGCGAGCTTGAAGCAATATTTTGACGATTTTGACTTTTTTAAAATAAAAAACCCTTATTTTTATTAAACTTTTGCCAAAGGCCAGAACTGCACAGCAGTTCTTTTTTTGATTAAACTTTTGCCGAAGGCAAGACGCGAAGCGTCTTTTTTTGATTAAACTTTTTTGCTAAAAAAGTTTAGCGGGGTGAGGGAGTTGAACCCCCTTACTCGGCTAACCGCTGCAAACAGCGCCCTGCCGAATTTCTTTTTCTTTTGGGCAATCTGTTTATCGCCCAATTGAATATTTCTTTTCTTTGGGCACTTTGCACTTTCTTTTCTTTTCCAAAGAAAAGAAAGGGCAGCTGCAGGCCGGTCCATGACCGTTCTGGCAACCCCGCGGCTTTTTCTTGGAAAGAAAAACCCGGGAAAAAGAACAATTTTTCCTTTGGAAAAATTGGCTTGTTATTTAATTGGGAATTAGAACTTATTTTAATGCTTTTCGCGGATTGCCAAAGCAAGTTTTTTTGCGATTGCAATTCTTTGCAGTGCGCTTATGTTTGAAAGCACTGCAAGCAATGCGAGAACATAAGTCAGGTATAATGGATTGATTGTTGCAAGGAGCATTCCAACAAACAATATTATCAGGCGCTCTGCTCTTTCAAGCATCCCGCCCTTGAGCTCTTTTCCTTCTGCGATAAGCTCTTTTTCTTTTGCAGCTGCCTTTGCATAGGTTGTTGTTGCCCCTCCAAAGAGAAAAAGGAAAATCCATGCATAAGCTGGAATCAAAAATTCTGGCAAAGAAGCAAACAAGAGCCCGAAAATAATTATTCCTTCAACATACCTGTCTATTATTGTGTCAAGGTATGCTCCGAATTTTGAAACTGTTCCTGTTACTCTTGCGACACTGCCATCAACAAGGTCAATTGCAGCGGAAACAAAAAACAGGATTGCTCCGATTAAAAATTGTTCTTTTGTTAAAAAATAAAAAGCAATTATTGCGGGAATTAATGAAACAATTGTCCATTGGTTTGCAGATAATGGGATTTTGCTGCAAATTATGCCGATTTTTATGCTCAGCCTGTTGAATTTTTCCCTTTGCGTGTACAAAGTCATTTTTATCTTTCTCTCTTGCCCTGGATGAATTCTTCAAGCATCTGTCTTGCAATGTCATCAGGGTATTGAATAGGCGGATGCTTCATAAGGTAAGCGGAAATTGAGGTTAATGGGCCTGAAATCTTCCTGTCAAGGCCGATTTTGCAAGCGCGGATTGCATCAATTACAACACCAGCACTGTTCGGAGAATCTTCAACGCTCAATCGCAATTCAAGATTCATTGGAACATCCCCAAATTGGCTTCCTTCAATCCTTAAGAAACAAATTTTTTGGTCATACAACCAAGGAACATAATCACTGGGGCCAACATGAATTTGTTCCCAGGGAAGCGGCACTGGAAGATTTGATTGTACTGACTCTGTTTTGGAAATTTTTTTGCTTTTGAGCCTTGCCTGTTCCTTCATATTAAGAAAATCCGTGTTGCCACCGACATTCAATTGGTAAGTCCCATTGATTTTTATTCCGCGGTCGCTCGCAAGCTTTGCAAGCACCCTATGGATAATTGTCGCGCCCAACTGGCTTTTCATGTCATCGCCAAGGACAGGCAAACCCTTCAATTCAAATTTTTTTGCCCAATCAGGATTGGAAGCAATAAAAACAGGCATGCAGTTTATGAAACCGCAGCCAACATCAAGAGCAGCTTGCGCATAATATTTTGTGGCTTCCTCGCTGCCGACAGGCATGTAATTAACCAGGATTTCTGCACCTGATTTTTTAAGCTCGGCAACTACATCAACAGGCTTCTGCTTTTCATCAACCAGAAAAGCCCTGTCTGCTGGCCAGTCAGCCATGTGCTTTGCAACACCGTCAAGCACAGGGCCTTTCTGTACAATCACTTTCTGCTTTGGAATTTTTTTGCAGAAAACCTTTGTGCAATTTGGCTTTTCAAAAATGGCTTCTGAAAGGTCTTTGCCGACTTTTCTCTTGTCAATGTCAAAAGCAGCGACAAACTTAATATCGGAAATTTTGTAAGGGCCAAAAACATTGTGCATAAGGCCGGGCACAGGCTCTGCGTTTGAATCAACATTCTTGTAATAATAAATGCCCTGCAAAAGCGAGGAAAAACAATTTCCAATGCCTGAAACAGCAACCCTAATTTCTTCTCCCAAAAAAACCACCTATTTTACAATCATAAAACATTGTAAATAATTGATATTTTATGCTTATAAAGGTTTCTGAAAGGGACAGAGCGGTGCAAAATTATTGAAAATTATTTTTTATTAGTCTTTTTCGGTTTCTTCTGTAGTAGTGGTTTTTGAAACTATATTCCCCTTGGAGTCTTTTTCCGTGGTGATTTCTTTTTTTGTTGTCTTTCGTTTGCCCAATTCAGATTCAGTGCTTGTTTCTGTTGTTTCTTTTGTTGTGCCCATCCAATCACTTCCAACATATTATGCGCCTTAAGAGTTTAACCATAGTTGCTTGATGTTATTGCGCGTGGGAGCATTATATACTGTTTTATATATTTTATATTTAGTGACATTAATATGGCAGAAATATTATTGCTTGGACCGGTTTTGACTTTTATTTTCATAGCCCTAATAATTATTGTGGCATTGAAACTTGGAAAAGGAATCATTTGGCTGATAATAAATAGCATAATTGGAATAGTGGTCTTGGTTTTGCTTAACTATTTGCCTTTCGTTAACATAGTAATCAACATCTGGAGTGTTCTTATTGTGGCATTAGGCGGGATTCCTGGAATCATACTGGTTATTTTACTCAGCCATTTCGGAATTGCATTCTGACACAGTTTCTGGAAATCCAACCAAAAAATAGAGGAGATGAAAAAATGGATATAGTGTGGACCATTGTAATAATTTTAGTCGCCCTATGGATATTGGGGTTGCTTGGCTCAATTGGCGGAAGCATAATTCACATCCTGATTGTAATTGCAGTAATCATAGTGGTATACAGGCTGGCCCAAGGCAGAAACATGCTTACTGGAAAGTAAGCATATTCTGAATGACTTAACACAGAAAAAAATTAAGGAGGAATCAAAATGGCAAAAGAAAGCAGAGGCGGCAGAATTGCTGCTGCTAAAAAACGCGCTAAACGCGGAGCAAAAACAGGCGGGCGCCCAGGTGGAAAAGGGCTAATTAAGAATCATCCAGCCGGCAAAAACATTATGAAAACTTAAGCACTGAAAGTAAAATTATTCCAAAGGGGAGACAAGAAATGAACCAAAAACAAGTTATCACCGGATTAATCATAGTTGCAATTGCAGTAATAATCGGCTACGCTTTGATCACATTAACCTGCGAAAACCAATCACGCCAAAAACTGGACCAATGCAACACGGACTGCGGAGAAGGGCTCTTATCCGAACTCTGCAAAACAGGTTGCACAATAGAACACAACCAACGCCTAGGCCAATGCGCCAAACAATAATCTTTGAAAAATCAGCATTAAAGTCTTTGAGTTT
>JAGVNX010000077.1 GCA_020053055.1 Candidatus Iainarchaeum sp. | reverse complement strand
GAGTTATTGGCTCAAGAAATGGCTAATGGCCATTGCACAAAGGCATAAATTATTTTAGTTTAAAGAACACAATCCAACAAATTGCTCTGTGCATTATGCCATTTTTTTAATTGCAATTTTTATTTTCTACTTTTGTTCTTGAATACTTTTTCTTGCAGAAATAAGAAGAGGAATTAAGACACCAACAAAAAAAGCTCCCCAACTGCCCGTTTTTTTAACGCGATTAATCTTGGATATTGTTCCGCCAGGAGCAAATGCTTTTTGCACAATTCCATCATATTCTCGTTGAAGCCTAGCAATTTTCGCTTGATCTTCAGGGGATCGCTGCGGATTGCATACTGGCTGGGTTCCTGTTGCCGGCCTAGCTGATTCATCCAATTCTCTCGCTAAAATATCTGTTATTTCCCCGTGCAGGACATTCATTATATCCTGTGTCCTTGCAGTCTGAACTAAAGCATATTTGTTAGCTCCAACCCAAAACAGCCCCAGTGCTAAACAACCCGAAACAATTCCAATTGCAGTAGTGCGTGCCCATCTGGAAAAAGGCGATTTTTTAAAATGCATTGAGTGAAACATTGCATCTATTTTGCTTGCAAGCAAAGGGTCTACACCGGAAGGTATTTTGTGGCCTCTTGGCTTGTTTGAAAAGCACAAATTGCCATTAAAATCAATATCTACAAAAGCATAATGCGTTCTTATTGCTTCAAAAGGCATTGTGCATGTTGATGCAATAAAAACTGCAAGCCTGTGAAGGTTTCTTTTCCTGTTTTTTGGATTCCAGCTGTTTGCAGTTGCATTTACAAAATTTCCCAATGTTGTTGGGCCATAATGACCACGGCCTACAAAAGCGCTCTGTTTCAGAATCAGGTCCTGTTCTGGTTTTGAAAATATTGGCAGTTTGTCAATCTGTTCAAGTTGCAGGGTTTTTCCCATTGAACGTTCCAATGCCCGCCTGGTTCCTATAGAAACCCGCTTGATTTTCCTTCTGGCAGCTATGTTTACTCTTCTTGCAAGCGAAATTTTTACAGGCATCTTTTAAAATTAGGAGTTATTCTTAATAAAAACAATTCGATATGAGCCTGTTTTGGGATGCTTGTGAATCAACTGGTTTTTTGGGCAATTTTCTTGTTAAAAGGAATTGGGTAAAAACAAATGATTATTAATTAGAATTTACAATTTATTTGCAGTGGTTTTTTTGCCTGAAATTGTTTGTTTTGGAAATGCAACAATAGATGTTTTTGTCCATCTTGCAGAAGAGCATTTGCAAAAAGGAAAATTGTGCCTTTTGCCTGATTCAAAAACAGAGGTTGACAATATTTTTTTTGCAACTGGCGGAAGCGCTACAAATACTGCGGTTGCTTTTTCAAGGCTTGGATTGAAAACAGGGATTGTTTGCGCAGTGGGTACTGATGAAAATGCAAAAAAAATTGTTTTAGAACTGGAAAAAGAAAAAGTTGATTGTTCTGCAATAGTGAAAATGAAAAATTATAAGACTGCTTACAGCGTGATTCTCACTGGTTTTGGCGCTGACAGGATAATCCTCACTTTTGCGGGTGCAACAAGGCATTTGGATTCAGAAAAACAAATTAACTGGAAATTTTTGGAAAAGGCAGAATGGTTTTATGTTGGAAGCCTGCATTCAAAGCCAAAATTGTTGCAAAAAATTTTTGATTTTGCGGAAAAAAAAGCTATTCTTGTTGCCTGGAATCCCGGAAGAAAAGAATTAAAGCAAGGGCTTGAAAAATTAATGCCATTGTTAAAAAAAACCACTGTTTTGTTTTTGAACAGTGCAGAAGCGGAATTCCTGGCAAAAGCAAAAAGCCCTGAAAAAAACCTGAAAAAATTGCAAAAAATTGTTCCGCTCGCAGTAATAACTATTGGCGCAAAAGGCAGCATTGCTTTTGATGGAAAAAAAATTTTTGGGCAAAAAACACGCAAAGTAAAGGTTGTGGATTCAACAGGCTGCGGAGACGCGTTCAACTCGGCATTCTTGGCAGCAATAATAAGGGGCTATTCAATCAAGGCAGCTCTTGCCCTTGGCACTGAAAATGCTGAAAGCACAATACAATTCCTTGGCGCAAAAAACAAGCTAATAAAGAAAAAATTATGAACCCAAAAATCTTTTAAGTTGCACTTGGAATCTTTCCTCTTGCGTTTATCACCACGGTTTTTGTGTAACTGTCAATTTTGTATTGAATTGATATTATCCCAGAATCCGCATAAGAAGAACTAACATTGCCAGTAATATTCATAACCTGCCCACTTGCCACCAAAATATTGCAAACGGGAGGCCCACAATTATTATAAGGGGCATTAAAACTAAATTTGGCGGAAAACATAGCTGTAATAGCAATTGGTTTTCCGGAAGCATTCTGCAATTGAAGAGTAAAAGGAGGGCCGGAACCAGAACCAACATTGCTGCTTCTTACAACAAAATTTGCAGAATTACTGTTAAAAAAAACAGTATTCTGGCTTGGCGGGCTCACAACAAAAAACAAAACAGAAGCAACAGTAACAAGAATAATCAAAGCCCAGCCATAGGTCATCAAATACTCCAAACCAGCCTGGGCTTTTTGTTTTTTACAGGCCATAACAAAAAGAATAACAAACCACTATTTATTCTTTTGGGAATAGCCAAGTTTTTTTTGCTTCAAAAAATCATGGGCTTTTTTCAAAGCCTGTTTTGCATTGTCAAAAGTTGTTTTTTTTAAGGCTTGTTCAAAAGGCAGCCAGGCAAAATCAGTGTGTTCAGCTGAAAGCCGTATTGAATCTATTTCGGATTCAACCAAAAAAAGAATCACTTCCTTGAAAATTGTTTGGCTGTCCCTGTTGTAAAAATAAGTTATTCTCCGGATAAAACCCGGGATTATTTTTGCGTTTTCCTGCTTAATGCCGGTTTCTTCTTCAAGCTCCCTCCAAAGCGCCTGTTCGTCTGTTTCGTTTTCTTCCACATGGCCTTTTGCAAAATCCCAGTGCCCTGAAGCATAATGCAGGACAAGAAATTTTGTTTCGTGGTTTTTTTTGTGGAAAACAATTGCGCCGGAGCTTTTTTCAATCAAAAAATCACCAAGGCAGGGCAAACGGGTTTTATTCCGCATCTACGAATTGCTCGTATGTTGAATGGTTGAATTTGTATAAAAACTGTTTTATTTTCGCGCCTTTGAAGGAATAATCCATTAAAACATTGTCGCGGTTTCCAAAAAATTTTTTGAACTGGTGTTTCTGGCACGGGTCAAGAATCAAAAAATTATTTTGAAATTCTGTTATTAAAAAAGCATGCGTCTGCATATTGTCAAGCTCTGCAACAGCAACAAATGCTTTTTCATCGCCAAGGCCAAAAAGCAAAGAGCACAAAAAAATCGCAGTATCCTCGTCGTCAGCAATTTTTTCAGAAAAAATTTCTTTTGGAGAAAGCCAGTAATTCAAATTAACATCCAGTTCCACAAAATTAATCTCGCTTGAAACAAAATCAAAAATTTTTTCTGCTGCCTGCAAAAAATCCTTTTCAAAAGAAAAATTTTCTGGCTTCAAATCCGCAAGAATGGACTGGATAGTCAAATCATCGGAATTGACAAGGCCTTTTATTTCGCCAATTGTCCTGCGTTCAGACTCATTAATCAAATCGGAATATTTTAAAAGCAAAAACCTGCAAAGCCTTAACTGCAGCTTCTTTTGCGCTTCTTCGGAAGAAAAAGAAACAGCACTGCCTTCACTGTCTTTATTCACTTGTTCATTTTGCTTAGTTTGCCCCGCAGCCTGTTTTTTCATTATAATAATTGGCAAAAAACTGGCTTTAAACATATTCCCAAGACACCAGTCCTTGCCCAAAACAGTTTTTTTGCCAACAAGCACATTTTTAAGGGAAATCACTCTTATTTTTTGCAATGGCAAAAATCACTTTTTTTGGAGCCTGCATGGAAGTCGGCAGGAATGCAGTGCTGCTTGAAACAAAAAACAAAAAAATTTTGGTTGACGCTGGCATAAAAATAGGGAAAGGAAACCCGGAATTGCCAAAAATTCCAAAAGAACTGGCAAAAAAAATTGACGCCATAATAATCAGCCATGCCCATATTGACCACTGCGGTTACCTGCCTTTTCTTGTCAAACAAGGATTTGGAGGAAAAATTTTTGCAACACCGCCGACAAGGGACATTATGCATTTGCTTTTGAGCGATTCCGCAAAAATCGCAAAGGAAAACAAACTGGCCTTTTATGGGACAAAAGAAATCGACAAGACAATGAAACAAATCGTTGCAATCAATTACAACGAGGAAAAACAATTATTCCCTGACTCGCAAATAAAAATAAAATTTTTGAACGCAGGCCACATAATCGGAAGCGCGGAAACAATAATTGAATTTGACGGAAAAAAATTATTATATTCAGGGGACATCAATACACGAGAAAGCAACCTGCTTTTGCCGGCAGACCTGCCAAAAGAAAAAATAGATTTTCTGGTTATGGAATGCACTTATGCCGGAAAACAAGACATTCTGCCTTCAATGCAAAAATCAAGCAAGGAACTGGCAGACAAAATAAAACAGGTCTTGAAAAGAAACGGAAAAATACTGATTCCAAGCTTTGCAGTAGGCAGAGGCCAGGAAGTAATGTTCACAATAGACAATTACATCAGAAGCGGTTATCTGCCCGAAATTGACATCTGGCTTGACGGCATGGTCAACAAGGCAAACAGGATTTGCAGGCACAACGTAAGTTTCATGCGCCCGGAAATTCCAAACAGGATTTTAATGGCTGACGATGACGCTTTCAAAAGCCCTTTTTTCAAACAACCCCAAAGCAAAACAAAAAAAGAAGTCTTCAAATCAAAAAACGCAGTGATAATCGCAACTTCAGGAATGCTGACAGGCGGCCCGAGCAGGCAACACCTCAAAAAACTCGCGGGGTCAAAAAAAAATTGCGTTATCCTTGTCGGATACCAGGCAGAAGGCTCCCTGGGAAGAGAGCTTCTTGAAGGAAAAAAAACAGTTGAATTGAACGGAAAAAAAATTTTTGTGCAATGCGAAACCTGCCGAATAAAATTTTCCGGGCACGCGGATTACAACGGGCTGCTGAATTTTGCATCAGCAGTGAACGCACAGAAAACCTTTTTGATTCACGGCGAAAAAGAAAAATTGCCGGAATTCAAAAAAACCCTTGAAAAAAAACTGAAAAAAGAAATTTTTATTCCAAAAGAATCCCAGGAAATAGAACTGTAAATGCCAGCACAAATCAGATTTATATATTAGAAACTTGTTAATTGTAGAATATGAAGCTCGCATGCACTGCACAGGCAGCAATGGAATATCTGATTGTAAGCGTATTTGCAATGGTAATAGTAGTGGTCCTGTTCAGCGCTTCGCTGGCAACAACAAGCCAGAGCATAAGCGCACAGCAAACAGGCGAAAGCCTTGACAACCTTGTCCAGACAATAGACCTTGTTTATGCAATGGGGCCGGGAAACATCCAATTTGCAGAAGCAAGCTGGCCAACCCAAGTAACAAGCATCAGCATCTGGAGCATATGCAAAACAGATTCGGAACTAAAAGGATGCCCAATAGCAAGCACACAAGGAGCAGGATGCACCTGCAACACTGCAGACCCATTAAGACAATGCAGTGATGACCCTGATTGCATAAAATCAAGCGCTGTAAAAGTAACTGAAAATTCCGGAAACGAACTGCTCTATCCCACAAAAGCAAGGCTTGTAATCCCAGGAGACATTTTGATAAACAATTTTAGATACAAAATCAAAGCAAGCTGGACAGAAAGAAAACTAATTCGGCTTGACAAATAAAAGGTGGCGCCTTGAAAAAAGCACAGGTTTCCTTTGAATTTCTTATTGCAGCATTAGTGGCAATGCTGCTGCTTTTGGTTGGGGTAACGGCCTATGCCCAGCAAAACATCCAAAGTAACAGGATAACAAGCATAAATTCTAACAGCATTGAATGCAACAAAATAGCTGATGCGATTTCAGAAATTTATGCAAGCCAAGGCTTAGCTGAAAAAAATATTTTTGTTGAAAAAACAGCGGTAATAAAAAAAATTGCGGCAAAGCCAGGGCAGATAACAATTGACAATTATTCCTGCAATTATTTTGGAAATGCACAATTTGACAAAGAGCATGGAGACACAAATGCAGGCGGGATTTCCTTAGCAGAGGGAACCCAAGCCCAATACAAGCTGTCAAAAAAAGGTGGTTTTGTTGTATTCACTTCACAGTGACAAAAAAGCCCAGGCAGTTTCTTTAGACATAGTAATCGGAACAACAATTTTTCTTGCAGTTCTTGCAATCGCAGTGACAATCTGGGAAAACCAAAATTCTTTTGCAGAAAACCAGCTGATAGACTATGAACTGGAAGCAACAAGCTCAAGGGCATTGAATTTCATGGTAAAAAACCTCGGAGAAAAAACAAATGGCGGAACAGACTGGCAATTTGACCCAAGCATTGACAATGTACTGTTCATTGGCCTTGCAAAAAGAGACAGGGCAATAGACAAAAACAAGCTTGCCAAATTTGTGGAATACGGAAAAATCTGGGATGACTGCACAACAAACTGCTTTGAAAATTATGAAAAAACAAAGGCAAAAATATTATTGCTGGGAGACATGAACTATTATTTTCGGTTTTATTATTTTGACCCAAACAAAAACCCGCAAGAAACCCTGATTAAGGAAAAAATTCGAGGCCAGGAAACCGACATGGCAACAGGCATAACCCCAATTGGCTCAAGCACAAAAAAAACAATAGTGCAAAAAAGAATAGTGTATTACGAAGGCACAAGCTACAGCGGAACAGCAACAATGGAACTCTGGGCATACAATTAACACCCATTCCAAAAAAAGCTTCTAAAAGCGCCTGGCATACAATTTTATACTAAAAAACGTTAATTATAATAAACCGCAATTAAATCAAAAATCGGGCTGAAAAAAAATGGGCATTACAAAAATTAGAGCCAAAGGATTCGCAATTTCACTTGACACATTATTTGCAATAGTAATCCTCATTGCACTAACATCCTATATAGGATTAGGGCTCAGGACAGAAACACAGACAACCAGCATAACACAGCAAACAAATTCAAAACAAATGCTTGACGACACAATAACAGCAATGGACAACAATGGCATAATCGGGCGAGTATTCGTAGACAACACAGGAGACCCCCTGACAAACCTGGATGCAAACACAATCTATTTTGAAATGAAAAAACTATTGCCGGAAAACATGGATTTAAACATACAAATAGAACAATACGAACAAAAAACAGAAGCGCTAACAGAATGCAAAAGCACAAAAAAATTTGACGACTGCTTTGACCTAAATTCAACAGTAACAGGAGGAAATCAAATACCTGAAAACAAAGAAATTTATACTGGAAGCCAGGCATTCATGAAAAGACAGCCATACCTGAAAGATAACATAGCAAACAGCTGCATAATAGAAACAGAGCAAAAAAACAAAAAAAACACTGCCCTGCAATTAGATGACCTATCAACAATAACAACAAAAGTAAACGCAACAAACACTCCGCCCTATGGAGAAACACCGGAACCGTTTTTTCCAGCATCAACAATGTATTGTTACGATTCTGAAAATGGAATAGATGACAATGAAATTGCAACAGTAACAATAAGCGAAAAAAGCGGTTTTAGAAGCCCAATAGCAATAATGACAATAATGGACAAAAGCGGAAGCATGAGCAAACTGGACATGAGAAAAAAATCATATGCAGACGGCCCTTTCAACAATGGCACTTGCCAGCCAGACCCGCCAGGCACCTGCACACAAGACACGCCAAGCAACTGCGGAAATTACACAGGCTGGATACCGAATGTTGGAAGCTTTAACATGACACCAGAAATACGCGATAAAATGGTACGCGAGACCGATGCAATTTACTTTTGGAACAGATATACCACAAAAACAGATGCAAATCCCTATGTATGTTCAAGTGCAAAAATAAGATTATGGACGCCAAATAAATCAAGTCCCTGGTATGCTGAATCCTCGCCTTCAGTGAATGCTGCAACCTATTATGCAGGTTTGACAAAAAGCAACATTGTTTTGCCTGGAAACCAAATTATTGTACCTGGAAACTGGACAATTGACTTATGGGCAGACAAACAGACAATAATAAACAAGCCAATTTGGGTTGGAATATACATGGTTCCGCGAACTATCTACATCTGGGCAATGATACCAGCAATAAACACGTGTTCTCCTAATGAAAGTGATTGGCACATTGTTGGCACAATACCAATATTAGACCCCTCAACTTACGCGCTTAGAGTACGTTTATATAACACGTACTATCAGTTTTATCCCGAAGGCGAGTGCGGAGTTGGATTAAGAGTTAAAAACCCGAGTGGTACTGTTGTTGCCACAGTGCCTCCAACAAAAACAAGCCCAACTAACTATGCGATTATTGGCAATTCGTTCGACCCTTTGGCTGGTATTTCTAGTGCGCCATTTATTCCAACAACTCTGCCAACAGGGAACTGGACAATTGAAGCATGGGCTGAAAAAGAAACATACTCAGATCGGATAGAATATGAACATGAATTGTTTGTAGGAAAAGTAGAACCAGTTACAATCAATGGAACGCCATATACTTCTTACCCTACTGCAGAATACAATACCGGGACATGCGCTGGATCAACCTGTGCATCTGGAACAAGCGGAACATGTAACAATCCAAACCCTTCAACATACTCTTTGCTGGATTCATTAAACATAACAAGCAAAACAAGAGGCCTGAAAGCAACAATCGGGGCAACTAACTATGGAGGGCCATGCAATTATCAAAAATTTACATTAAAAGCGCCAACAGGTTCAGGACTGGCAGATACCAATGCAAATGGCCAAAAACCAATCACAAACAGTTGCATAGCAATAAACAGAAATAGCACAAATGACACCAATTCGTGCACTACTGGAGAAAGGGCATTGGATATTGCAGAAGGAACATGGCAAGTTTTGGGATGGAGCAATGACCTTAGTTCTTTAGGCGACACATATTCAATATTATGGAATACTCAAAGGCTTGATGCTGCAGCAGATGCTGCAGCAAGCTTTATTGATAACGCACAATGGAAAACCAATGACAAAATGGGAATCATTTCATATTCAGACACAGCCACAGAAAACCAAGTTCCAACAGCCCTTAATGACCTAGGAAAAGCAGAATTGAAAGCGGCTTTGGACAGCCTTGCAGCTACAGGCGAAACAAACATAGGCGCTGCAATAACAAGCGCTACAAACTCATTAAGCAATGGCGACCTGGCAGGATACAGAAAAACAATTGTCTTATTATCAGACGGCTTGGCAAACAAGCCTGAGCCTGCTTCAACAGCAGTAGAATATGCAATTAGTGCAGCAGACAATGCAAGAAACCTTTTGGGTGCAACGATTTATACAATTGGATTTGGAACAGAAGTTAATGAAGAATCTTTAAGAGACGTTGCAAAAGAGCCTTGCTATGCATATACTGAAAATGGAACTGCATGCCTAGACCAGACAAAAGTAAGAAAAACAGGCGAAAATCCAAAATATCCTGATTGCCTGCCTGGTTATGATATTGGGGATTATACAATTGACACTACAAAAAAATGCGGAAGGTATTATTATGCAGCAGACCAAAGTGCACTGGCTGAAATTTACGCGATAATTGCAGAGGAAATTGGAACAGCAATTCCAAATACCCAAGTAGTAATACCTGCAGAGCCGGGGACAGAAATATGCAAATGCGAAAGATACACCCAAGATTACAAATGCCAAAAATCAGCTGGGATTATATGGGGCCCTGCCTGCACAACAGAGGCAGAATGGACAAATCAAAGCATAATATTTGATGTTGACATTACAGGAGACTATACAAGCCAAACGTTTTTGGAAAGAATTCCCTGCACAGGGGAATACTGCCAAAGCGATACAGCGCAATTTCCAACAATTCAGACAACAATAATAAAAGACCAAAACAATTATGCTTGGGGAACAGACACGCTTTGTGACAGCACTTGTGCACCAGATTGCCTTTATGATTTAACAACATGCAGGCAAACAGTAAATTTTAGATACAGGGATTGCCAAATAAAATTCACAAGCGGAACAATAAACAGCCAAACAGACACCAGAATAAACTTTGACCTGAACTGTGTAGGCTTCACAGGAGATGCAAACCCCCTTTATGTGGGCTTTTACGACAACAGCACGCTAACACACCAAGTAGAAGCTGTTGAATCTGTGCCGCCCATCATATGCGTAAGCGAAGGAGAACAGTGTGGAACCCCAGCAATACAAGATGGCAATGTAAAATACACCCCTCTTCCAGCAGTGCCAAATTACACTGTTTCAATTAATGGCACAAGACTCTGGGGAGATGATTACATTTGGGGGGTAATAAGCGGGGCAAAAGACTGCAGCAGAAACAACATAGCAAAAATTTATTGCTTAAGCGAATCAAAAGTTTATTATTTCAAAGTGCAATACTCTGCCTGGGTGAAATAAAAATGAACAAAAAAGGCTTTTTCCTTGCTTTTATAATATTTCTCATGGGGCTTGCAGTGATTCTTGCCGGAAGCGGAGTGAAACAAACAGCCACATGGCAAAAGCAAAGCATAATAGAAGAAACAGCTTTCAATTCAGCAAGCACTGGTTTTCAAAACATTTACAATGAAATATTGGCAATGAAAACAGGCTATGCAGGAAGAATGCAAAGCAGAATTCTTACCCCCTTTGAATATGATTCAGGAAACATTGCCTGCGCTGACAATTGTATCCAGCCAGGCTGCGAAACAAGTGACGACCACGATATCTGCCCATGCACAGGCCCAAATGCTTCTCCCAATGGATGCGGATGGATTGAAATAAGCCAGGTAACTCCAATTGATTCTGCAGACGAGCAAACAAAAAAAATTTTTGATTCTCTGAACCTTTACTCAATTTTTGTTTCAGACAAAAACATAAACGGCGACTTAAACATAACTGCAAGGGCTGCTAAAAATTCAGATTGGGGCGGCAATGACAAGCTTACCTACCTGATTTTAGACGAATGCATTTTATATGATACCCAGCCAACAGGGCCACAGCTGAACATTTTTACTGACGGCCAGTCAAAAGGATGCAGCTTTGACATAAGCCAGATAAGAAGAATAGATTTCAATGTTTCCTTTCCGAAAAAATACTGCGCGCCAGGAGGAGGGGGAGGAGGAGGAGGGCCCCTGCCACCAACATGCCTGCCGCTTATAATACAAAAATGGGAATTTTACGGCGACCTTACAGCAGGCTCAAAAAACCCGGTTTTAAACCCATTCTTGCAAGCAAACAGCAATCCGTATGCAAGCATTTCAACTGCAATCCCGATTGCAGATTGTGCATGGCAACCGCCTTGCGATGTGACATGCTGCAGCGCGAAAGCCGCAAACCATGTTCGCACAAGCATCAACAATTATTTCAAATTAAAACTTTATGTCGGAGGCTATACTGATGTTTTTGTCTTGAATTTTACAAAATTGTCTGGCACGCCAAAAATCATAGTTTCCATGGACAACAAGCCTTCCCAGCACAACCCAGTAACCATTGCAACAAAAATCATGTTTAACAAGCCGATTTCATTGATTAAATTTAATGGTTTTGATTTTAATGTTTCAAAACCTGGTTTTACAAATCTTAAAATTGGAAATGCACAATAAAATTGAAAAGTGATTTTTATGCCTGCAGAAAAAAGCGAAAAAGGAATAATAAAAATAATCAGCGAAATGATTAGGGAAGGCGAAACAGAAGACAAAATACTCAAAACACTGAAAGCCCTCGGGGCAAAAGACGACGAAGCAAGAAGAATGCTGCTTGTTTCCCAAGCCCAAACTTTTGACCAATTAAAAACAGAAATCGGCAGAATTGTTGAAACCCAAATTTCCGGAGACAAGCCGATTTTAAAGGAAATGATAAAAGCACAAATAGAAGACAGTGCAAAAAAAAGATTATTCGCAGAACAGGCAAAAGAGCCTGGAAAAAAACAAGGCTTTTTTTCAAGATTGTTCAGCAGGATTTTCAAAAGAAAAACAAAAAAAGAAGCGCGGGAAAAAACATTTGAAACAGAACAAGGCTATGCCGAAACGCAAAAAAACCCTGAATTTTTTTCAGGGCAGGAAAAAAGCGAAGAATTCCAGCCAGAATCCCCGGAAATGGAAAAACTGGAAGGCGTTTATGAAAAAATAAAAGAAGAGCCAAGGGCATTAAGGGAAAACCTGAGAAAAATAAGGCTAAAAATAACAAGGCTTGAATCCTGGCAAACAAGATACCAAAGAGAACTGAACCAATTAAAGCACGCGCAGGAAGAAAAAAAGCTTTCAGAAGAACAGCTCAGAAAAAAAGCAGGCCTGTCAAAAAAAATCCGCGAATACAAAACACAAATTGCGCTCCTTAACAAAGTTGCTTTTGCAAAAGAAGACCTTGAAATGGAACAACTTGCCGACAACCAGTCAAAAGGCCAGATTATTTTCAAAGAAGAAACAAAATCGCCTTTTGAACTGAAAACAATGACTGATTTGGCTGAAGCCGCAAAAGCAATCATGCTCGCAGCCGGCACATTGGTGCGGGCAACGCCAAAACCAAAAATAGTAATAGAAAGCAACGAGGGAATGCTGAACATTGACCAGCAAATAGAACAAATGAAAAGAATGCAGAAACGCATGGAAATAGACTTTTACAAACGACGAATTCCTCTCCCTGATTTTCAGGAAAAAGTAATGGATTACCAGTCAAAACTCTACGAGTTAGAAGAAAAAAAGAAAATTTTGGAAAAAACAAAAAGCGCTCCAAAAAACAAGGGAAAAAAATTAAGCGGCGAACTTGAAAAAATAATCACGCAAAAGCTTTCCGGAAGAATAAGCGACGAAAAAATGATGGAAATAGAAAATTATCTTGTAGAATTATTAAACAACTACAAAATGCCGGAACAGACAATTGCCCGGGAAATAAAGCCATTGGACAGCAACCAATTACTGGCAAGCCTTGAAAAACTCGTAAAAATGAACGAACTCCAAAGGCAAGCTGAACAGGAAATTGAAAAAAAAGGATTCCAGTTTCCATGGCTGGCAAGCACGCCAATCCAAGAAAACCAGGTTTTGCCAAGGCAAACAGAAACAATGCAGCAGCCAATTGCAGAAGGGCAAGCGCAGAAAACAATCCCGGTTTCAACGCAAACAACTGCTGCAACAACAGAAAAAAGCCCGGAAGAAACACCAAGAGCAGAAACAATTTTGCCAAAACAACAGGAAAAAAAAGGCATTTTTGGAAAAATGTTTGGAAAAACGCAAAAAAAAGAAAACCAGCAATACACGGCAAATGTCAAAATTAATCAAACCATGCGAGAAACAAAAATTCCAAAAGAAGAACAAAAACAACAATCGCAAGAATACCCCGAAAAAATCGGCGAACAAACAGAGCCAATTGAAGAACCTGCCGAAAAACAAGCTGAAATCACAGAAGCAGACGCAGCAAGCAGGGAAGAAGGCTGGAATTCCCGCCAAGAAGAACTCGAAGAAATGCAAAAAATCACTTCAAAAGTCCGGGAAATGCAAAGGCCAAAAAAAGAAATTCACATAAAACCATTGCCGATTACGAGATTTTTCAAAAAACCAAGGGAAGAACCGCGCAGGGTAATTATTGAGCCAATTGAAGAAACCTGGTCAGAAGTAGAAATGCCGACTTTTCCAACAACCCTTGAAAACAAAGAAAAAGAAAAAATAAAGACAACAGAAAAAGAAATCAGAAACTATCTTATTGAAACAGACCTTGACAGGGCTTTGCAGATAATAAAAGAAAAAGGCACAATAAGAACAGGCGAATTGCAAAAAGAAACCAAAATTGAAAAAAAACGGCTTGAAGAACTAATAAACATACTAGAAAACGAAAGCCTCATAAAAATAGAATACCCCGCATTCGGAGACACAATAATTAAAATCGCAAATTATGTAAAACCCCAAAAAAAACCAAAAGAAAAACCTGAAAAAAACCGGCAAAACCAGCCGCAAACAGATTTAGGGGAAAAGAAAAAAGGATTATTTGGATTAAAAAAAACAAAAAAAACTAAAAACTAAATCCGCAAACTTAATAACCACAAAACCGATTAATAATACAGCCAATTAAAAAAAAATAATAAAAAAAAGATTTTTATGGCGACAGAAACAGACGGAAAATACCTTGTAATAGAATCCTATGCAATTGAAACAGACGGCTTAAAAGTAGAAATCAACATAATCCACGACCCCAAAGAATTTGTAAATTTATACCACCTTAATTTTCCAAGCTACGGCGCAGGAACAAGCGCACTGCTCACAAACCTCAAAAAAAGCCTTGTGGCAGAAATAGTTTCAAGAACAGGCCAGTTAGACATGGCAGCAGTGGAAAAAATCCGCGGCAAATTCGTTGAAAAAGCCCAAAAAATCCTTGACATTGAACTTCCAAGCGAGGCAGAAGAAACAAAAAAAGCGCTTATTGGCATACTAATGCACGAAATGCTCGGCCTTGGAAGAATAGAATTCTTGTTATCAGACGGAGACCTGGAAGAAATAGTAATAAACAAAAGCCAAGAACCCCTGTGGGTTTACCACAAAAAATACGGTTGGCTCAAAACAAACGTGAAAATAGAAACAGAAGCAGAAATAGAAAACTATGCAAACATAATAGCAAGGCGCGTGGGAAAACAAATAACAATACTCGCGCCACTGCTCGATGCCCACTTAATAACAGGAGACAGGGCAAATGCAACGCTCTTTCCAATTTCAAGCAAAGGAAACACAGTGACAATCAGGCGCTTCAGAAGAGACCCGTGGACAGTAACAGACTTTATAAAAACCAAAACAGCAAGCGCAGAACTAATGGCGCTCATATGGGAAGCCATAGAATACGAATTAAACATCCTCATAAGCGGAGGAACAGCCTCTGGAAAAACAAGCTTTTTGAACGTCTGCATGCCATTCATACAGCCAAACCACAGGGTGCTCTCAATTGAAGACAGTGTTGCCGGAGAAAGCGAAATAATAATCAAACAAAACAACAAAATTCAAAAAACAACAATCGGAGAACTAATTGATGCACTGATTGAAGACGATTCAATAAAAGACACAGCACTCGAAAATGACGAAGAAATAGAAATAATAAGCATGCCCCCTCTTGGAAAAATAGATTGGAAAAAACCAAGCCATTTCATCAGGCACTGGGTAAAAAAAGACATTTTAGAAATAACACTCAAAAGCGGGAGGCAAATAAAAGTAACCCCGGACCATTCATTATTTGCATTAAACGAAAACGGAAAAATAGAAACAATTCTTGGCAAGAAAATAACAAAAAAAAGTTTTCTTGCAACTCCGCGCTGTTTGGAATGGCAAGGAGAAAAAATAATTTTCAATTTGAAAGAGCATCTGGAAGCATTCAAGGGGTGTTTCATCAAAAGCCTTGAAATAGCCCCTTTGATTGAAAAAAACAGGGAACTGCTATGCAAAAATTACCAAAAACAACTTATAAACAAGTCTATCAGAAAAAATTTTGCAAGCACGGCAATGATTGAACTAATAAATGAAAAGCCGGAAACAGGCTGGATTTCCTCAAAGCTTGGGACAAAAATTCCAATGCAAATAGAAATTGATGAAACATGGGCAAGATTTGCAGGGTTGTGGCTTGCTGACGGCTGTTATGACAAAAACAGCGTTCTTGTTTCAATAGTAGAGCCTGAAGCGAGGGCAACTGTTGAAGCAATAGCAGAAAGATTCGGGTTAAAAACAAAAATGCATTCTGATGGAATAACCTTAATGATTAATTCAAAGCCATTCAAGCAATTTTTGGAAAACGTTTTAGAACTGAAAGGCAATGCTTATACAAAAAAAATTCCAGGCTGGGCTTTCAGGCTTGAAACACCAATTGCAGCCGCTTTGCTAAACGGATATTTCTCCGGAGACGGATGGGTAAGAAAAAATGACATTGCAATAGTTTCGGCTTCAAGGCAGTTATTGCAGGACACGCAAACAATGCTGTTAAGATTTGGGATTCCACTGAGAATAAAATGGAAAATGCGCAAAGACAAGACATTTGAAGCGAGAATTTCTGGAACAAAATTTTTGAAGCAATTTGCAGTGGAAATTGGGTTTTGCATTGACAAAAAAACAGTGGCAAGCGAAAAATGGCTAACGCAGAACAGCCATGATGTTTCAGACATAATTCCAATTCCAAAAAAATATTACAAAGAAATAAAAAAAGCAATAAAGCAGGAAGTTGGAAAAACAAGAACCTACAAAAGCTGGAAAAGCTATGGCCACAATAACAGCAACATTGGAAGAAGAACCTTGCAAAAGCTAGTTGAAAAATATGAAGAAGAACTACCCGCAGAACTTAAAGAACTCGCAAGCAACGGCATATTCTGGGACCAAGTTGAAGAAATTGAGCAAAAAGAATTTGAAGGCTTTGTTTATGACTTAAGCGTTCCGGAAAATGAAAGCTTTGTGGCAAACAACATAATATGCCACAATACAAGGGAATTAATGCTTCCGGATTTTTTGCACTGGGTTCCCTTGACAACAAGAGAGCCAAACCCGGAAGGAAAAGGCGGCATAACAATGCTTGACTTGCTTATAAATTCTTTGAGAATGCGCCCTGACAGAGTAATAGTGGGAGAAGTGAGAAGGCAAAGCGAAGCAGAAGTAATGTTTGAAGCAATGCACACGGGGCACAGTGTTTACACGACAATCCATGCAAACACTGCTGACGAAACAATTACAAGGCTTGTAAACCCGCCTGTTTCAATTCCAATTTCAATGCTAGATTCAGTGCATTTAAACATAGTAATGTTCAGGAACAGGCGCTTAGGCTCAAGAAGAGTCTTAGAAGCAGCAGAATTTATTCCTGAAAAAAGGGGAAAAGAACTGGAAATAAAGCCAAACATAATTTACAGGTGGAGAAGCAGCGATGACAAAATTGTTGCGCACAATGAAAGCATAAGATTCTATGACGAATTGTCACTGCACACAGGATTAAGCCAAAACGAAATACAGCAAGAATTGAAAACAAAAACAAGCATATTGAATTGGATGGTGGCATACGACATACACAACGTAAACAGCGTTGGAAAAATAATGGCCCAATGCTACCAAGACATTGATGAAATAAAAAAATTAGTGGAAAAAAACAAAAAACCGGAGTTGTAAAAAAAATGGCACTGCCTTTCAACATGTTCCCTATTCCAATGCTGAGAAGACTTTCACGGCCCCTAATCCCAATGGCAATAAAATTCAAAGGCATTTTCCCGGGGCTGGAATTGCAATTGGAACAAGCAGGAATGGAATTCCAGATAAAAGAATACCTTGCAATGATGCTATTTTTAGGCGGATTTTATTTTCTATTATTTGGCGCCTTATTCACAATAATCCTGACAAAATTCACGCCAAATTATTTATTATTGGGCTTCACAATGTCGGGAATAATGGCATTGGCAACATTCATCCAATTATCAATGTACCCGACAATGCAGATAAGAAAAAAACAAAGAGAATTAGAAAAAAACTTGTTATTCGCATTAAGAACCCTGTTAATTGAAATAAAAAGCGGAGTCAGCCTGTTTGACGCACTGCAAATGATAGCAAAAAGCAATTACGGCGAACTAAGCAAAGAATTTTCAAAAGCAGTGGACGAAATAAACACTGGCAGCATGTACGACGAAGTCTTCCAAAAGCTTGCAACAAACAATCCAAGCGAATACTTCAGAAAAGCACTCTGGCAACTAGTAAACGGAATGAAAGCAGGCGGAGACATTTCAAGCATAATAAAAGAAACAGTAAAATCAGCAGCCAGAGACCAAAGAATAGCAATAAACAGATACTCCTCGCAATTAAGAATACTTTCACTGGCATACATGATGATAGGAGTAATAGCCCCGGCATTGGGATTAACATTTTTGATTATACTGGGAAGCTTTCCGGCAATAAAAATAGGCGAAACAATATTCTGGGTAATGCTAATAGGAATAACAATAATGCAATTCATGTACATCGGCATAATAAAATCCAGAAGGCCAACAATAATGAATTAAAAAAAAAGTGAAAAAAATGGGTTTCTACCAAAGAATAGGCACAATAATCCCCCCTTTCATAGTAAAGGCATTCAAAAAAGAAATGGGTTACATTGGCTGGGAAGCACAAGAACTAAGCGTAGTAGGATTCATTTTCATATTCGGCACAATACTAAGCATAGCAATAGCAGCAAACCTCCAAATATTTTTGGCACTGCCAATAATCGCAACATTCCCCCTGATTCTGCTCGGATTCTCAGGAGGCATATACTACTGGCTGAACACAGTAGCTGAAACCAGGGGAAAATTCGTAGACAAAATACTGCCAGACGTACTGCAATTAATTTCTTCAAACATGAAATCAGGCTTGACAACAGAAAGAGCATTGCTCGCATCAGCAAGGCCAGAATTCGGAATTTTTTCAGAAGAACTAAAACTTGCAAGCGGAAAAGTAATGGCAGGAGAAAGAATAGAAACAGCCTTAACAGACATAACAACAAGAATCAAAAGCCCATTGCTTGAAAGGACAATGTGGCTGGTAGTGCAAGGAATAAGAAGCGGCGGAGAAGTAGCAGACCTATTATCACAATTAGCCGATGACTTAAGGGAAGAAAACGCGTTAAAAGAAGAAACAAAAGCAGAAGTAAGCATGTACATAATGCTAATATTCTTCGGAGCAGCAATCGGAGCACCAGTGCTATTCAGCATTTCCTCATACATAGTAGGAGTATTAAACGTGCAAACAAGCCAAATAGGCTTAAGCCCAGAAAAATTAAAAGAAATTACACAACAAAGCTCAATAACAAAAATAATAGGAATACCAGAAATATCAATAACAGAAGAATTCGCAACAATGTACGCACTGCTCGCACTAGGAGTAACATGCTTCTTTTCCTCGCTAATAATGGGGGTAATAAACTCCGGCAAAGAAAAAGATGGAATAAGATACATGCCAATAGTAGGAATAATAGCACTAGCCCTATTCTTCATAATAAGAATTGTTTTAGCACAAGTCCTCGGAAGCCTCAAACTGCTCGGCATGTAAACAACAAAGCGCAAATTAAAAAATAAAAAGAAAATTAAAAAAAAGATTATTATAATTTGTATAATATAAATTATACTAATTAAAAAAAGAAAAAGCCAGCGCCCAAAGCTGACAAAGAATAAAAAAACAAATCATATTTTTTGCCTTAATTTTTCATATTCGTGCCTTGAAATAGGAATTAGGCGCGCCAAAAAGAATCACGCTTCAACTTCAACAGTCTGCAAGCCAATAAATTTCATTTGAGGCAATTCAATATCTTCTGCTTCCAAACAAACCTGTATTGATTCTTTTATCCTGTCCAAAACCTGCGGAATTGTCTTTCCTTGGGTATGGCAACCCTGAATATCAGGAACCTTGGCTACAAACAAGCCGTCAGAATCCTGTTCAATCAAAACCACAAAATTATACACGCGCGCTTTCTGCATACAAACCACTAAACAAAAATGCCCTGAAACCGATTTAAACATACGCCCTGCAAAACCAGCCAGCCTCACGGCTAACAAAAAAATTAAAAAAAAAAGAAAAAGAAAAGAAAAAAAGGAAATTGAAATTACCGGGGTGCCAGGCAATGATTTTTTGCAGGCAATTGCCTTTTAACCAAAAAAACAAAATAAACAAATTTGCAAACTTTTGTTTATTGTATTTTGACATATTTTTATGATAAACAAAAAACCGTTACAAAAAAATTTTATTTTCGTCACTTAATGCAATAATTCAAAATGTCGCCACAGGATGTTACATCAAAACGTAACTTTTATATGTGTTTTGTTACAACATAGTGTAACATATGGACGTAACTAAACTGGTTGAATGGAATCCTTGGTGGGAAAGCAAAGAAGTCCCTGAAGAACTAAAGGGCAGGCATAGGCCACAATATAATCAACTAATAGATTCTGTTGGAATAAAAGAAATTACAATAATAACTGGCGTAAGGAGAAGCGGAAAAAGCACTTTAATGTACCAAATAATTGACGGCCTGCTGAAAAAAGGAATAGAGCCAAAACAAATACTCTTTGTAAACTTGGAGGACAAAAAACTAATAAAAGACAACCTTGACGACATTTATGCGAGTTACAAGGAGAACATAAACTTGGACAAAAAAACATATGTTTTTCTTGATGAAATACACAAAGCGAAAGATTGGGAGTCGTGGATAAGAAAAAAATATGACTTAAAAACTAGCGACAAGTTTGTAATTTCGGGCTCATGCTCTTATCTTCTAAAAAAAGAATATTCAACACTTTTGACAGGCAGAAACATTACTTTTGAAGTCTTGCCGTTAAGCTTTGAGGAATTTCTGCTGTTCAAAAACATAGCCATAGACAAAAACAACCTGAAAAAAGGCATAATGCTTGAAAAAACAAGAATTGGGATTCTAAAAAACCTGGGGGAATACTTAAAACTGGGGGGTTTTCCAGAAGTAGTGTTCAAGCAAGAGAATTTCAAAATAAAGCTGCTTGAACAATATTTTGATGACATATTGTACAAGGACATAGTGGATCGGTACAATCTGAATAATCAGAAGGCAAAAGACCTTGCACTCTATTTAATGACAAACTTTACAAGCTTTGTTTCTTTAAGAAATTTAAGGAACAGCTTGCAAATGTCTTATGACACAATTAAAGACTATTTGTCTTATTACAAAGAAGCGTTCTTATTCTTTACAATAGACCATTTTTCATATTCTTTTAAGGAACAGAAAACTCTTGCATCAAAAATTTATTGCATAGACAACGGCTTAAGGAATGCTGTGGGCTTCAAGTTCAGCCAAGATGAAGGAAAACTGGCTGAAAACTGCGTGCTTATTCAACTAAAACGGCAGGGCAAACAGCCCTATTATTGGAAGAACAAGGGAGAAGTTGATTTTGTAATAAAAAACAAAAACCAGTCTTTAGAAGCAATAAATGTTTCCTACACAGACGAAATTGAAGAAAGAGAAATTAAAGGGCTAAAAGAATTCAAAAACCAATTCAAAAAAACAAAACAACTAACAATAATAACAAAAAACACAGAAAAAGAAGAAAACAAAATAAAATATATTCCCCTCTGGAAATGGCTGCTCCAATAAAAAAACAGCTTTTTCTCCAATGAGAGAAAAACCTGGGAAAAAGAGCCTTTTGCTACGCAAAAGAATTCATGCATATGCTTGCGGATTACAGTAAAAAAACAATGCAAAAAAACTAATTCTCACTTGGCGCCTCGGTCAACCGCAAAAAACAAAAAAAGCCTTGAAAAAACCCTTCAACTAATTCTCAAACCAGCCAGCCTCACGGCTAACAAAAAAATTAAAAAAAAAAAGAAAAAGACCCAAGGCAGAAAACAACAAAACAAAAATAACAGCCGTTACAAAAATGTTACAAAAAAAGGCTTTTTCGTTACACTAATGTAACGATTTAAATAGTTTTTGTTTTAATATTTTATAATGGACAGCGAGGCAATAGTAACCAAGGTTTTGGAAACCCATTCCGCCAATTTGAAACTCTTGGACAGTATTGAAAAAAAAAGGGGTGTTTTTGAAAATCTTTTCAAAATAACCCAAGAGCAGGAGTATTTCTTGGGAATTACGGGTTTGCGTGGCATTGGAAAAACCATTCTTCTTTTGCAGTTAGCAAAAGAAAACAAGGGGGTTTATTTTTCAGCTGATGACAGGGAATTGCGCAGCACCCAGCTTTATGATATTATCAAAGCACTAAGCAATGCCGGGCACAACAAAATATTTGTTGATGAAATTCACACAAAACCAAACTGGGACAATGATTTAAAATCTGTTTTTGACGAAAAAATTGCTTATGTGTGTTTCAGCGGGTCTTCTTCGATTAAGCTTAAAACCCTGAAAGCAGATCTTTCAAGAAGAACAGTAATTGAACATTTGAAGCCTGCCAGTTTTCGGGAATGGCTGGAAATCAAAAAGAAAATAAGCCTGCCCCTCCTTTCCTTGGACGCAATAATAAAAGAAAAAGCAAGGCTTGCAAGAGAATTTGGCTTTGCACACAGGCATTTGGAGGAATATTATAAGCATGGCGGGGTATTGTACGATGCAAAAACCTATTTTTTCAAAACAATTTTGTCAACTATTGAAACAATTGCCACAAAAGACCTTTCCATAATCCGAGAAGTTGACCCTGACATTGAAGAAAGCTTCTTTAAGATATTGTATTTAACAGCCAATTCAAAACCGTTAGAATTGAGTTATTCAAAAATTGGCGAAACCCTTGGCAAAAACAAAACATGGGTAATGCGCTTCCTATCTGAAATAGAAAAAACCGAAGCCATAAAAAGGGTTTTTCCAGTTGGCGAAAGCATGAAGAAGTTCAGAAAAGAAGCAAAATATTATTTGCCATTTCCGTATAGAACAGCATTGTGCGCAGCACAGGGCACAAAACCCGACATTGGCTCTCTGCGAGAAGAATTTTTTGTAAACCATTTGGAATGCGATTACATTAAAACAAAAAAAGAAGCAAGCGCGGATTTTAAAATAAAAAACAAGACATTTGAAATCGGCGGAGCAAAAAAAAACCAAAGCCAAAAAACAGATTTTTTTGTCTTAGACAGCTTGGACACAAGCAAAAACAAAATACCATTATTCCTAATCGGATTAAGCTATTAAATCAGCATTATGCTTCCTTGCGCCAACCGCAAAAAACAAAAAAAGCCTTGAAAAAATCAATAAGCTAATTCTCAAAATCTCAAAAAAATGCCTCACGGCTAACAAAAAAATTAAAAAAAAGAATTTTTCGATAAATTAAAAATGCCCTTTTTTCCAATGCAAACCTTTAATCTCCAAAGCAGCAAAGGCCCTTAAATCGCCAAAAGAAAGCAATGCAATACACTTAATGCATGATTTTATAAACTTTTATGCATTATATGTTTTCTAATGACTGGAATTAGGGATGTTTTGGCCCAGCAAAAGGCAGAGCTGGAAAAGCGGTTTAAAGAGCCTTATATCGAGAGAGACACCAAACTGAAAATTGGTTCTGTCAAGGATAACTTAATACGGGTAATTACCGGCCCCAGAAGGGCCGGCAAGTCTTTTTTTGCCATTCACTGGCTGAATAAGAACGCAAGATTTGGATACATTAATTTTGATGATGAAAAACTTGCTACAACAAAAGAATTTGACGAATTGCTTGCAATAACCGATTTTCTGTACGGCTCTCCAGAATTGCTCTTGCTTGACGAGATTCAAAACCTTGACAAATGGGAATTGATTGCCAACAGGCTGCAAAGGCAGGGAAGAAAATTATTCATTACAGGGAGCAATTCAAATCTGTTAAGCAAAGAACTAGCCACGCACCTCACAGGCAGGCATTTGCAAATAACTGTTTTTCCTTTTTCTTTCAAAGAATTTATAAAACTGCAAAACCAAGAACCGACTGCCACGCAAACAAGCGAAAAATTATTTGAATATGCAACACACGGCGGCTACCCAGAACCGCTGGTCAAGAACACTAATCATAACGAATACTTATCCACGCTGTTTGATTCAATTCTTTTCAAAGACATTGTAAAAAGATACAAAATAAGAAAACCCAATGCAATCGAAGACCTTGCCCAATTCCTCTTGTCAAATGCCAGCAACGAGTATTCTTTCCAGCGTTTGGCAGAACTCACAAAATCAAAAAGCGCACACACAGTCCAAAAATACCTGGGCTATTTAGAGGAAGCATTCCTGCTCTTTTCATTGAAAAGATTTTCCTTCAAAACACGGGAACAATTGGCTTTCAACAAAAAAATATATGCAATTGACAATGGCTTTATAACTGCAAAAGCATCAAAATCAACACAAGACATTGGCAAGCTTTACGAAAACATTGTTGCAGTGCACCTGAAAAAGGCAGAAATTGACGGGAAACTACACTTTTATTACTGGAAAAACCCGCAACACGAAGAAGTGGATTTCGTAATAAAAGAAAACGGAAAAATAACCGCACTAATCCAAGTATGTTACAATGTTTCCAATCCAGATACAAAAAAAAGAGAAATACGCTCACTGATAAAAGCCAAACAAGCACTCAAATGCAACGAGCTAATAGTGCTAACAAATAACTATGCTGCCGAAGAAACTGCCGAATGGTACGGCGAAAAAGCAAAAATAAAATATATCCCCCTCTGGAAATGGCTGCTTCAATAAAAAAACAATGCAAAAAAAAGGCTAATTCTCAAAAACAAGCCTCACGGCTAACAAAAAAATTAAAAAAAAAAGAAAAAGAAAAGAAAAAAAAAGGAAATTGAAATTATGTTTTTGGCATTCCTTGGCAGGTCACTATCAATGATTTACCAGTATACCCAAATTGGTCTGTGTATGTTACTGTGTATGAACCCGTTTTATTCTCCGTTGTTCCCCAAGTAGTTGTACCATAGTCTGGCACAATTATAACACTTGCTCCTCCACCAACTACCTTTGTCATTCCAGTTGCGGTCATAAGAGTAGCATTGATTGTTGCTCCTAAAGCCGCACCAGTAACAACAAAAGGGGTAGTTCCTGCTGTGCCAGTAACAGTAATTTGTCCTCCAGTGCCATTAGTAAGCTTGATTTCACTGGTTGAATCTGTGGAAATTACGTTACTTGAAACTACAGGAAACTTTGTTGGATCGTTTGAACTGCATGATACTCCGCCGCTTGGGCTGCTTATGATGAAGAACAGGATTCCTGCTACCACCACAATGATTACTAAGGCCCAGCCGTAGGTCATCAGGTATTCTAACGCTGCTTGTCCTCTAGAATTCATTTTTTCAACCTCCTTTTAGGTTATTGATTGTAGATATAACAACTCTGTACTTTAAAAAGCTTTGCGTTAAGAAAAAGCAAATTTTAACAAAAAAAAAGCATAACAAAATTGTTCTTGCAAAAAAAAACAGGCTTCTAAAAAAAAGAATATTTTTAATAATGGTTTGTATTGCATTGTATTGCATGGAGAGTATTTGTTTGAGGCTGGATTCTGCTTTGGCAAAGCAGATTGAAAAGGACATGAAGGATTTTCGGTACAGCACTAAGACAGAGTTTATCCGCGAAGCAATAAGGGACAAGTTAAAAGCACATGAAAAGGAAAACGCTTGGAAGGCTTTGCTTGACGCAAGGGGCGCTTTGAAGGGAAAGGGGAGTTCCAGAACTTACGAGGAATGGGACAATTGGAGGCATAACGAGGGGAGCAGAGAATTTAGGGAATATCTTGAAAAAAAGTTTGCTAATCCAAAAGGGCCTCTTCTGGAGCTTTAGAATCAACAACGTCAAAAAGCTCTTTGAAATGCGCATCACGTGTAATTAAAGTTGCATTGTTATCGCGTGCGAGGATTGCATGCAAAACATCGTTGGTTGCAAGATTTCTTTCTGCTGAAATTTGTTTTGCTTCTTTCATCTGAACAATAGAAACTGGAATTTTCAACAACAAATTTTGGAAAAAAGAAAGTTTTTCCAGTACTAATTCTTTTGAAAATCCGCCTAGTTCGAATAGAACAACCTCGGAATAGAAAATTTGGCAATTATACATTGCGCAATTCTTCAGGAACTGGAAAGCAAATTCTCCAAGCGGCCTTAAGGAGTCTTTTCTGTCTTCAAAATAATCCCTCCAAATGGAAGTGTCAAGATAAAATTTTTTATGCATGGAAAAAATTGGCCTGGTTTCTGGTTTTAAAAGAAGAAGAGTCAACGGCGATTGCCGAAACAAAAAAATTATTTTCCAATTTTTTGTTTTAATGCTTTTTTGTGCGTTGGCAATTAAGCTTTTATTTTATTTGACGGGCGTATTTTGTGTGAGTGTTATGAATTTCACTGCTATCGTTGTAAAAGAAGAAGATATGTATGTTGCAAAGTGCGCAGAGATTGGCACTGTAAGCCAGGGCAAAACAATTGAGGAAGCCGTGGAAAACTTAAAGGAAGCCACTGGATTGTATTTGGAGGAATTTCCAATAAAACAAAAAAACAAGGCAATTTTGACTACTTTCGAGGTTGCTTCTGTTGCCCGTGCTTAAAAAAATTTCTGGCAAAGAATGCATAAAAATTCTTTGCAACAAATTCGGCTTCAAAATAGCAAGGCAAACAGGCAGCCATATTGTGCTGAAAAAACAAACTGGTTCTGGAGAAATTGGCACAGTTGTGCCGAACCATAAAGAGCTAAAAATTGGGGCTCTAAAAGGCATACTTGATTTGGCTAAAATAAAAGAAGAAGAATTTGAAAAATTTCAATAAAAAAAATTATTTTCCAATTTTTTGTTTGAGGGCGTTTTCAACTTGTTTTGGGGCAAAACAGGAAATATTGCCGTTGAAGCCTGCTATTTCTTTTACTATGCTGCTGTTCAAATAAAAGAATTTTGCGTTTGTTGCAATAAAAATTGTTTCTATTTCAGGGGCCAGCTTCTTGTTGATTATTGCGCGCTGGAATTCTGCTTGGAAATCAGATAATTCCCTCAGGCCGCGGAGAATAATGCCTGCTTTTTTTTTCCTTGCAAAATCAACCAGTAGGCCTTCAAAAGAAGCTATTTCAAGGTTTTTGAATTGTTTTGTGCATTCCCTTATCAGTTTTATGCGTTCGTCAATTGAAAACAATGGTTTTTTTTCGGGATGCGTTGAAACTCCGATTATTACTTTGTCAAATAGCTGGCTGGCTCTTTCAATGATATCCAGATGCCCAAAAGTCACTGGGTCAAATGTCCCGGGATAAACAGCGATTTTCATAAGAACCCTTTTTTTCATATAAGATTATTAACCTTTTTTTAAAGTTTTTTTGCATAACAATTTTTTATTTTTTCAAAAATTTTTTTTGCCTGTTTTTTTGTTGCTTCAAAAGAGCCTGTGTTGTCTATTACAAAATCCGCTTTTTTGATTTTATATTCAAGAGATTTTTGCGCTTTTATTCTTTCAAGGGCTTCTGCGCTTGAAAACCCTTGTTTTTGAAGCCGGAAAGCCTGCTGGGCCTGAGTGGCTTTGACAACAATTGTTTTGGAAAATTTTTTTTCCGAGCTTGTTTCAAACAAAAGCGGCACTTCTACGATAACAATTTTTTTGCTTTTTTTTTCAAGTTTTTTTATTTTTGAGAAAATTTTGGAAAAAACAAGGGGGTGAAAAAAGGATTCGAGGAGAACGCGTTTTTTTGAGTCGGAAAAAACTTGTTTTGCAATTTCTTTTTTGCTGGTTGTGCTAAAATTTGCGTGCAAAAAAATTTTTGTTTCGCTTTTTTCATATAGTTCGGCAACTATTTTGTCGGAATCCAGTGTTGGAACCCCGAATTTTTTGAAAAATCCGAGCACTGTTGTCTTGCCTGTTGCAATGTTTCCGCTTAAAGCAATTGCCAGCATTTTAGAATCTGGGCGCGAAAGGTATAAAATAAAGTTTGTTCAAATAATTTAAGTGGAGTTGATGGCAATTTGCGGATTGTGATTGTTTCAAGCTGGCCTCCCAGGCATTGTGGCATTGCGACTTATTCTGTTGACCTTGTTAATGCAATGCGTGGCCTTGGCCATGATGTGAAAATTGTTACTTTTTCTGATGGCGGGAAGCGCAGGGAAAAAAATATTTTTCCAGTGCTTCAGGTTGCAAAAGACAAAAAATTGAGGCATGCTGATTGGAGTGAAAAGCTTTATCAGATAATAAGGAAGCTGAAGCCTGATGTTGTGCATATACAGCACGAGTATGGCTTGTATTTGCATGATGAGGATTATAGTTCAAAACTTTTTAATTGCTTGTTCAAGTGGAAGGTTGACGCTGAATTTCCTGTTGTTTTGACTTATCACAGCATGTACACTACTTTGGACAGAATGGAAAGCATTTATATGGATGTTGCGTTGAAGCTCAGCAGTGCCGCGATTTTTCACGAGGAATACCAAAAAATTTATTTGCCAATTAATATTGGAAGGGTTGCCGACAATGTTTATGTTATTCCTCATGGCGCAAAGGGCATGAAGCAGCATAAGAATGCAAAGCAGGAACTTGGATTGGATGGGCAAAAGGTTGTTGGCTTGATTGGATGGTGGGAGCCAAACAAGGGTTTTGAAAGGGTAGTTAGGCTTTGGGACAGTATTCGGAAAAAAGTTGGAAAAAATGTTGTTTTGGTTGTAGCAGGAGATGCGAGGCCGGGTTCTACTTCTGGCCAGATTTACAAGCCGAAGCTTTTGAATGCAATTGAAAAAAGCAGGGAAAAAGCGAGCATTAAGGTTATTTTGGGGGCTTTTACTCCGGAAGATTATGACAGAATTTTGTCTGCTTTTGACATAATGGTTTTGCCTTACAGCAGGGCTTCGCAATCGGGGAACTTGGCGCATGCTTTTGCTTTGGGTGTTCCGTGCATTGCAACTGCAATGGAGGGCTTGAAAGCTGAAATAGAGGAAAGCAAGGCTGGGATTGCTGTTCCGCAGAATGATGATGCGGAATTGGAGCGTGCAATTGTTGAATTGTTGAAAAATGATGAATTGCGGGGCAAGTATGCAAAGAATGCGTTTGCTTATGTTACAAACACGATAAAGTGGAGTGTTGTGGCAAGAAAACATGTTGCGCTTTATGAAAAACTTTTGAATCAATTGAAAATTGAGTGTACTGAAAGAAAAAAAGAAGTTTAATACAAACGAATTTTTTGCAGGGTTGCCGGTTAATTTGGGTGTTGGGAATGGCACAATATTGGATAAATTTTTTAAGCAGTTTTCCGCCAAGGGAATGCGGAATTGCGACTTTTACGCAGGATGTTTTGAATTCTATTGAAAAAAGATTCAGCCCGAAAATCAAGTGCAGGGTTACTGCAATGAACGAGAATCTTTTTTCAACTTATAATTATCCTGAACGAGTGCAATTGCAGATTGACGCGGATGACAGGGATAATTATTTGATTGCAGCTGAAAAGCTGAATAAGTGCAAGAAAACAAAGGCGGTTTGCATTCAGCACGAATTCGGGTTGTTTGGCGGGACTTATGGCGATTATTTGATTCCTTTTTTGGAGGAATTGAAAAAGCCTGTTGTAACGACTTTTCATTCTATTTTGGATCCAAAAAATGCTACGAAAACTCAAAGGCACATAAAGTATGTTGTCAAGAAAATTGCGCAGAACAGTTCAAAGGTTGTTGTAATAAGCGGTTATGGAAAAGACATTTTAATGCAAAAATATGGGATTCCGGAAGAAAAAATTGCGATTATTCCGCACGGAGTCCCGCTAATCCAATTTGGAAAAAATGCAGAGGCAAAAAAAGAGCTTGGCTTGGAAGGAAAAAAGGTAATGGCTACTTTTGGATTGTTGAGCAATAAAAAGGGGATTCAATTTGCTTTGAAAGCATTGCCTCGGGTTGTTGAAAAAAATCCTGATTTGCTGTACTTGATTATTGGGGAAACTCATCCTCTTGTCAGAAAAAAAGAAGGGGAAAAATATAGGAATAAATTGAAAAAAATGGTGAACGATCTTGGCCTTAAGGGCAATGTAAAATTTTATAATAAATATTTGCCTGTTGAAGAAATTTGCAGGTATTTGCAGGCGACTGACGTGTATATTACGCCTTATTTTGACCCGCAGCAGATAAGTTCTGGAACCCTTGCTTATGCAATTGGAGCTGGAAAAGCATGCATAAGCACGCCTTATTTGTATGCAAAGGATGCGTTAAGGCATGAACGGGGCATTCTTGTTCCTTTCAAGGATTCAAAAGCCACTGCAATTGCAGTGAACAGGGTTTTGTCTGACAAAAAATACAGGGAAAAAATAGAAAAAAATGCTTATGAGTACAGCAGGGCATGGACTTGGCCAAAAATAGCTGACAGCTATGTTAGCTTGTTTGAAGGCATAGAAAAATAATTTGCAATAATATTTGCTGGTTTTTTTTTAGGAAAAGGATTTTTAAAAGGGTTATTCATTCTTTTTATGCCTACTGATTGGGGAAGGTTTCAAAATGCCTGTTGCGAGAACATTAACCGGGGTTCCTGGCCTTGACGAAATTCTTTTTGGCGGAATTCCTTTCAGCAATCTTGTGGTTATTTCTGGAGACCCTGGGAGCGGGAAAACCTGTTTGTGCCTGGAATACTTGTATATGGGTGCCTTGAAATACAATGAAGCCGGGGTTTATATTTCATTGGAAGAGCCTGAAGAGGAAATAATCAAGGAAGGAGAAAATTTTGGCTGGGATTTAAAGAAGTTTATTGCATTAAAAAAACTTGCCATAATTGCTGTTGAATTGTATGATTTTGACAAATTAAAAAATACTATAGAGGATGCTGTTGCAAGGCTGGGCGCAAAAAGGCTTGTGATTGACCCTGGGGTGATTTTTCGGCTTTATTTTGAAAGAGAGCTTGATGCAAGAAAAAGGATTTTGAGCCTTGCAAAAATGCTGAAAAGGCTCGGATGCACTGCGATTATTACAAATGAAATTTCTTTGGACAAGACAAGCTCTTTGTTTGGCTTGGAAGAATATGTTGCCGATGGCGTTGTTTTGCTTTACCATACAAAGCTTGAAGACAGGTTTGTGAGGAGCATTGGCATATTGAAAATGAGGGGAACAAAAATTTCTGAAAAGCTCCATCCGATAGAAATAGAAAAAGATGGCATAAAAATATTGGCTAAGCACGAGCTTTTTGAAGAGGTGAGCTGATGCCAAAAAAACTGCCGGAGGAAATTGGTTCAAAAAAAAGCAGTTCTTTGGATATTGACCAGGAATTGTTAGACTTGGTTAGCCCTACAAGGGCAATTGACTTGGTTATTCAAAAGATTTTTGAAGAACGGCCGAATTCTTTTGTGGGCTTGGTTCTGGAAAAAATGGAGCAATATTCAATGGTAAACATGAGGTTTGCAAATTATTTTGCAAAAAACCTGGTTCCGGGAATTTATGTGAGCACAAACAAGCCTCTAAAAGCGCTTATTGAAAATTTTAAAAGGGACAAAATTGATTTTAAAAATTTTTATTTTGTTGATGCAATAACAAAAACAAGCAATTCGGAAGTAATAGAGGGGGAAAATTTTTTTTATGTGGATTCTCCAAAAAACCTGATTGATTTGAGCATTGCAATTGAAACCGGAATGGAAAAAATAAAGGGGGAAACCAGGTTTCTCGTATTCGATTCTTTGAGCACGCTTTTGGTTTACAATAAGCCGGGAGTGGTTGCGAGATTTGCCCATTCTTTGGCGAGCAAGATTCGCGCTTGGAAAGCAAAAGGAATTTTTTTGATTATTCAGGAAAAAGACGAGAAAATAACAAAAATAATTGCACAATTTTGTGATGAGGCAATAGAATTAGGAAAGAAAAACTGAGTCAATTCGAAATGACTATTTTTTTGCCGGAAGTGCATTCGGAAAGCGCATTGGCTATTTTTTGCTTTAAAATTGCATTCTCTGCATTAATGGATTCCAAGTCTTTTTTTTGGGCCGAAACCTGGCTTTGTTTTTCTTCAAGCAATGCCTGCTTTTCATCCAATGCCTTTTGCTCTTCCAAAATTTTTTTTGAAAAATCCGATTGCCTGAGGCTTTTCTCAATTTTTTGAAGCTCGACTTCGATTGTATTTGTTTTCCAAAAAAAGTTTTCAAAAAAATTGTATTCAAGCAGTTCTTTCAAAACAGCGTGTTTTTTTTCAAAATCTTTTTCCTTGAGTTCCAGATTGCCTGAAGAAAACTGGGTGCCAAGCTCGCGCAAAACCCCCTTGAACAATTCGGCTTTTGGGTCTCTTTTCATGGCCAAAACGGGGTTGTGCAAAAAATCCTGCAAAAAAGCCAGTTGTTCTTTTGAAAGCGATGTTTTCTGCTTTTCGGCAATGTTCGCGAGTTTTCTCATGGGCTTTTCCACTGCAGAGGTTTTTTCAAAAACTTTGTGTTCCAGCGCTTTTTTTCCTTCCAAAAGAGAAGCTTTTTTTTCTTCAAGGGCAAGCAAGGATTTTGCTTCTTCTGAACAGCGCATTTCCCCAATGCCTGCTTTTGAATCAAAAACAATTTTTTCAAGCGAAGAAATTTCGTTGGCAAGAGAAGAAACTGATTCTTTGATTGCGGCAATTTTCATGTTGTTTTCAAGAATCTGCCTTACTTTGGCATTTGCAAACGAATCCAAAAAAACTTTTTTATTCTTTTCAAATTCCTTGTTTAATTCTGCAAAACTTTTTTGCAATTCTTCCACAAGAGAGCCAATGTTTTTCATGTCTTCTTTCAGGACAATTGAAGTGTAAACCAGGCTTTTTCCAAAAGCAGGAATTTCCTTGGCGAGAAAAGATTCTGATTCCAGGCAGTATTTCTGCACTGCCCCCAGGTCCTGCAAATTTGGCGGTGAAAGCTTTTGCACGAGCATTGAAAGCTGCTGCGAAGAATGCCTTTTGCTTGTTTCAACTATTTTTCCAAGCTTTGGGTTTTCTGTTTCAACTTCTGTTGATTCGAGTTTTTGCAGCAGGGATTCAAGCCGCCTAAGAACGTGCTTTATTTCAGAAAACTTTTTTGCGACAAGAGAATCCAAAAAAGCGCGTTCTTCCTGCACAGCATTTTTCAAAAAAGGCATTATTTCTTCAAGCGTTAATTTTTTTTCGCTGGCTTTGGAAGCTGGCTTTGAAAAAAACTTTTTGAAAAAACCCTTCAGAAAAGAAAAAAAAGAAACCATAGTAATAGTTAATGCGGAAAAACAATTTAAAAGGTTGTTAAGCAAAAAAAAACACTGGAAATTTGCATTGCAAGAATTTAAAAACCAGTTCAAGCCAGTTAATTACAGGCTGGTTTTATGATTGATTTTAACAAAATGATTGGCAGGCATCTTGAAAAAGAACAAAGGCCGAAGCAAATCGGAAGGTATTATCCGAGCGAAATCGGGGGCTGCATGAGAAAAACCTGGTATTCTTACAAGTATCCCCAGCAAATTGACATTGAACTTGCAAAAATTTTTGAAGTTGGCAACATAATGCACGGTTTTGTAGTAGAGGTTTTGAAAAGCGAAAAAAACAGGGAAATTGAATTGTTGAAAACAGAAATGCCTTTCAAACAGGATTTTGGGGAATTTGTTGTTTCAGGCAGGGTTGACGATTTGGTTCTTATTAAGGAAAACGGGAAAAGCGTTTTGATTGAAGTCAAATCAACAAAAAGCCTTGAATTTGTGAAAAAAGCCCAGGAAAGCCACAGGATGCAATTGCAGTATTATATGTATGCAACAGGGGTGCATAATGGCCTGGTTTTGTATGTTGACAAGAACAATTTGCAAAGCAAAATTTTTGAAGTGGCTTTTTCTGAAAAAGAATCTGAAGAAATAATACAAAGATTCAAAAACCTGCACAGTTACCTGGCAAACGAATTATTGCCATTGCCCGAAGCAAAAAAAAATTTGGAAAAAAACTGGATGTGCAAATTCTGCGAATACAGGGAAAAATGCGAAAAAAACCAGCAATAATTATTTTTTTGGCGTTTCTTTTGGCGTCCATTTTTTTGGCATATCAAGAAACGGAAGGCCCGCAATTATTTTTTCCAGCTTTTTGCCTTTTATTGGACGAGGCTTGGCACCATGAGTGCGAACTGGCCTTGAAATTTCAAGAAAACGTGTATCAAACATAGCGCGCCTGCCAGGGCTTGGGCCCCTTGTATTCCTCACATTAAAATGATTTTGTTGCATTAAAAAATTCAGGGCGTGCCAGTCTTCTGCCCTTCCGCTTTTCATAGTGCAAGGACGGCCTTCTTTTTGTACATTGACCAAAGGAAAAACTCCAACAGGGCCATAATGTGTTCTGTGCGTTATTCCGTCGCTTCCTCTTTTACGGCTCGTGCCAATCATTAAGCCGACTGAAACAGTTTCCTGGTGCGTGCGAGGAAGAAACTGGCGGGGCGCTTGCGGGGGATTGGCATTTCTTTTTGCAGTTCTGCGATTTCTTGGAGGCATTAAAAAAAATATTGTAGAAAAAGAATTTAAATTGGAAAGTTAAAAAAAAAGAATGGGATTTTACTTTTTTTTCTTTTTTGCCAGCTTGGCTTTTGCTGGCTTTGGTGTTTTTGGCTTTGCTTTTTCTTTTATTGCTGCTTGTGCAGCAGCAAGCCTTGCAATCGGAACCCTGTAAGGCGAACAGCTTACATCATTCAAGCCGATTTTGTGGCAGAATTCAACTGAAACAGGCTCTCCGCCATGCTCGCCGCAAATGCCAATTTCAAGTTTTGGATTTACTGCCCTGGCTTTTTCAATTGCCATTTTCATAAAACCGCCGACTCCTTCCTGGTCAATGCTCTGAAAAGGGTCTCTTTCAAAAATGCCTTGTTCAACATATTTTTTCAGGAATTTTCCCGCATCATCCCTGCTGAAACCGCAGGACATTTGTGTTAAGTCGTTTGTTCCAAAGCTGAAAAAATCCGCTTCTTTTGCAAGCTGGTCTGCGACCATGCAGGCTCTTGGCACTTCAATCATTGTTCCAATTTTATAGGCAAGCTTTCCTTTTGCATTCAGGGCTTGCGCTTCTTTTTCAACCAGGTTTTTCATTAAAAGAAATTCTTTTAATGTTCCTACAATTGGAATTTCAATCCACGGAACTGGTTTTGCGCCTTCTTTTTGCGCTTCCAAAGCAGCAAGAAAAACTGCTTTTGCCTGCATTGAAGTGATTTCCGGATATTGAACGCCTAACCTGCATCCCCTGAACCCAAGCATTGGATTGAATTCGTGCAGGGAAGAAATTATGTTTCTCAATTTTTGTTCTGAAATTCCAAGTTCAAGGGCAAGTTCCCTGATTTCCTTGTCTTCTTTCGGCAAAAACTCGTGCAAAGGAGGATCTAAAAAGCGGATAATTACAGGCAAGCCGCTCATTACTTTGAAGAGGCCTTTAAAGTCTTCTTTTTGGTATGGCAACAAGGCTTCCAATGCTTTTTCCCTTTCTTCAAGAGTTTCGGCAACAATCATTTTTCTCATTGATTTTATTCTTTCGCCTTCAAAAAACATGTGTTCTGTCCTGCATAAGCCAATGCCTTCTGCGCCAAAGTTTTTTGCAACTTGCGCATCTTTTGGAGTGTCAGCATTAGCTTTAATCTTCAGGCGCCTGAAAGAATCTGCCCAGCCCATTAAAATTGAAAAGTCTCCGTGCATTGTGGGTTCAACCAATGGAATTTGACCTTGAAAAACTTCTCCTGTGCTTCCATCCAAAGAAAGCCAGTCGCCTTCATTTATCAATATTCCCGAATTTGTGGTAAACTGTTTTTTTT